>JANNGY010000449.1:0-26144 GCA_031404095.1 Betaproteobacteria bacterium
CGCTTGACGCCCAAGGTGCGTCTGCAGCCTGAGGAAAGGGGGAAATTCCCCGAAAAACGAGGCAAATCCGCTATGTAAACGTAAAAACCTGAGATTTACCGCTGAAAAAATGCGCACACCGCGCCACGCGATGAAATTAAGCGTTTTTAGAAGTTCCCAGAAGGAAAACTCCAACACTGGCGGGCCTTGCAGGCCGAAAGGCCGCCACGGACCGCGCCAGTGTTAGACTTTGATGCATCAATCAATCATTTGAGGAAACACGATGAAGTCAGGTCATGCGGTTTTGGTTTTGGTGGGAGCAATGCTATGTATCGCGGTGACGCCGCCTGCGGTTCAGGCGCAGGGGCGCCCCGATCCCGCTGCAATGATGGCGGCACAGCGCGAGGCGATGGCGAAGCTGGCGTTCATGGATGGCGTCTGGCGTGGTCCCGCATCGACCACGTTGCCCAATGGCGACAAGCACTCCGTTGTGCAGACTGAGCGCATCGGTCCATTGCTCGACGGCACAGTCAAATTAGTGGAAGGGCGCGGCTATGACGCCGCCGGCAAGACACAGTTCAATGCGTTTGCGGTGGTTTCTTTCAATCTCGCCACCAAAGCCTATAACTTCCGTTCCTATGCCCAGGGCTTTTCCGGCGACTATGTGTATCAGCCCACGGCAGAAGGATTTGCCTGGGAAATTCCGGCCGGCCCGATGACGCTTCGATACAGCGCGGTCATCCGCAATGGCGAGTGGCACGAGGTCGGTGATCGGATCGAGCCGGGCAAGCCGCCGGTGCGATTCTTTGAGATGACATTGAAGCGCATTGGCGACAGTGACTGGCCCGGTGCCGGTGCCATTTCCGCGAAGTGACCGCAAGCCGTCACGTCGGCCCGACCAGATGTCGCTTGATCAGCCAAGTCGCCGCCAAAGTGTTTCGAGTGATCCGCGAATGGCATGGCGTTGCATGAAATGACTTGCGGCCAGCAGCAATGCCTGGATCACCACCGCCAGGAAGAATAGCCGGGCCGGGCCGAATACCGCGCCGAGGCCCAGACCGAAACCGCTGAGCAAAAGCGCCATCGCCACGGATTGGCCGACATAAAGCGTCAGCGACCGGCGGCCGGCGGGCGCCAGTAAGCGAACTGCCAGCCGGCCGGCGCGGCCGTCACCAAGCAACGCGACGCCGGCAATGATGGCGATGGATAGTATCGGCGCGAGATCTCCGCACACCATCGATGTCACCGATTGGGGCGTTGACCAGGGATGCTGCGATGCCTGCCACTGCGTCCAGGCGTAAACAGCGTTGATGGGTATTCCGATGATAAGCCCGAGCCGCAGCATCCTGCGCCAGAAGTCGCGATGGCGGGCGGGATAACGAAGCAAACCCAGTTGCGCGGTAATTGCGCCCGCCAGAAAGATCGCCATGATCTGCGGTAATACCATGATGAACCCGGCGGTGACGATGGCGAAGTCGTGTACCCGTTGAATTGTCGCGTCTACATAGCTGCCGTGGGTGTATGCCGCCATAGCATGTTCTCCGGCTGACTGCGCTGCCTGCCGGCGGTCAGCACGCTCTTGCGCTGTCTCTACAGCGGCTCCCGCCGCCATCATGCCGGCAAGCACGACCGTGAGTACGAGTGCCGCAGCGAGCCACATTTTTGCGGCGCGCAGCAACCCCCTGGGGCCGCAGCCGGCATAACGCCGCAAGACATGGCCGGCGATGGCATAGCGGGTGAGGATGTCGCCAAACCACAGCAACCCGCCATGCAGGAGGCCGATACACAACAGTGCGTTCATGCGCCGCGTGAAGCGCTCACCTGCCCCCACCCCTGCCTCCAGCCCCACCCCTGCCGGCGCGGAGTGGCGTTCCCTGGCCCAGCGCCGCGTTTGCACGGCGAATCCATAACCAAAACAAAAACAGAACAGCGGATAGAACTTGAATTCGAGCAGGAAGGCCGTCAGCAACACAACGCAATGGTCGGCAAGCGTGCTGCGCGAATCGAGGATCCCCAGCGACGGCACATCGAGCCCGGTGACGAAACACTGGATATTGACCGCGAGAATGCCGAACAGCGCCAACCCGCGCAGCGCGTCGACCCGTTCGTCGCGTGGCATCAGACCCGGATCAAGGCGGCCATCAGCGCGGCGACAATGACGGGCGTCGTCATGCTGCGCACACGGAAGTGCCAGTCTGGTATCAGTTTCTGCAGATGCAGCAGCGCATCGATCACCCAGACGAACGCGAACAGGAATATGGCAACGATGAGCCGGGCGCTCGGAACGTCGATGAACAGCATCGCCCAGGCGAGCAGCGCGGGTGCGATCGACAACAGGAACAGCGATTGCGCGCTTTTCGGCGCCGACTCACTGACCGAGACGCCAACGCCCGACTGGATGCCGCCGCGAAACGACAGGATGAGCGCGGCGCAGGTGGAAATGGCCCGCAGGGCCGGCATCGACCAGGCCGCGGGGCCAAACCACAGGATGGCGGCACCCGCAATGAAGGGCAGGGTGCCGGCCAGGCTGAGCGCCAGCGTGAGCCGGAATGCATTGGACATCGCCTGCGACCTCGCCTGAAAGCAGAACGCGAATGATACTCCGCGCCAGCAGCCCCGCGGTACAACGGATGCTGCTGCGGCGCCGCGGATCAGTTCGTGCGCTTCGCGCCGATGTCGACACGAATGGTCTCACGCGTTGACAGGACGGCATTGATTTTCCGCTCCGTGTCTACACTCCACGGCAGCGGCAGGTCGTCCTGCAGTACGGCCAAGGTATGCTGGCCCGAGACGACACGGGGAAATTCGAAAAATCCGTCGGTATTGGTGCGAGTGCTGAACTTGCCGTCGAGTATCACCAGGATATTGGCCGCGCCGCTCTCGTTGCCGTCGCGTTGGCCGTTGCTGTTGCTGTCGAGGAAGACGCTGCCTTCAATGGCGCCGGCGCCGCTGCCTGGCGAGCCGCCAAGCGGCACCGACGGCGTGCCCGCGTTCAGGTTGTAACGCAATGCCAGGAAGTAACCCCGGTCATCGGGTCGCGCCCTCACGAATTCCTGGACCACGAGCGGGCTCTGTACCGCAAGGGTATCGGTCATGACGCCGCGATTTGCATACAGGGACGCACCAAAGGACCAGTCACGGGTGATTTGCCAGTCAATGCCGATCGATGCGGCAAGGGTTGTGCCACTTTCCAGGCCTGCCGAACCGAGGTCGCGCGCACGCACGCTGCCTTGCAGGTACAGGTTGTTGGTCAGGGGGGCGCGGCCAATCAGCCCCAACGCGAACGCATTCTGACGCGAACGGGGAATATCAACCCGGTTATTGATCGGTTGCAGGCGCTCCACACTCAGCGTGGTTGAAAGCGAAAGCCCGCTCTCGGCATAAATGGAATGGTCAAGGGTCAGCGCCTGGCTATTCTCGCGATCCTGCGTGGAGGCCGCGTCAAACTGCAGGCGCGAAATGCCGAGGTCATTCCTCCATTGCAGGTAACCGAAGCCGGACGCGCTGCGACTGCCGTAATCCCTGCCGGCAAGTCCGCCACCGGCCGACAGGGCGGTGGTCAGCAACCGCCGTCCGCTGGCGCTCGCGTACCAGCCGTCGGGACTCAGTCCGGAAATGCTCGCAAAGGTTTCAAGGTTGGTTGAGAGATCCCATCGCAGCGAGTTGTAGTCATATCGATAGCTGGCGCCGCGAAGATCGGCTGCCAGCGGACGGTCAATCCACGACAGGCCCGGGGCGAACCGATAGAGCGACACCTGGTGGCGGTGTCCGCCGTTGCGCCAGATGGCATCGGCCCAAAGTCCCGTGGTTTCAATGCCGGATGTCTCCGAGCCGATTGCGCTGGCCTGCAAGCTGACGCCGGTTTTCAGATCGTCCCGCGCAACGCTGACATAAAACGCACGCGGGCTGATGCGCGCCGCGCCGACGGCAATTTCTGCTTCGGTTATCCGGGCGACTTCCGGCAATATGTCGCTGCCGCTCGCGACCGCGGCGGCGCCAGTGAACTTGCCGGTCGTTGCCTGTACAAAGACGCTGCTTACCTTTCCACCAAGGCGTACAAATTGCGACTGGGGATATCCCTCGAAGCGACCGGGTTCGCCGGCGCTGGCGCCGAACACCAGTGAGTCGACGCCCTCATTGCGCCACAGTGTCGAGCCGCCCAGGATCTGCGATGTCGGCAAAGCCAGGCGGCTGTTTCTGCGCGCCAGATCCGGGACCAGGAGATTGGTGATGCCGAGCGCGTTGTCGGCGCGCCAGCCACCATCGAAAGGCAGGCCGGTCTGGCGCACGCTCCAGCTGGTCAATCCGGCACTGCCGCCGCCGCCCAGTGCAAGGGCGTGTATCGACAGGGCGCCAAAATCAGGGGTTTCAATGTAGGCATCAACCTGGATGCCTTGCGTGTCAGTCTGTGTATTCGCTGTCGCGGAAGTCACATTGCGAAACGTCTGCATGTTGCGCGTGAGTTGCAGGGTAACGCCGCGCGGCCAGCCTTGCGTGTTGTATTCCGCGACGGCGGCGTCGAGTTCGACTTGCGATTGCATGCCTTCCATGACCCGGTCTTCATAGGGACGTTTTCCGGCGTCTGGCGTGGACGGCGACGGTCCATTCGCCGAAGTGTTCTGTTGCGCGTGAACCGGTGTGATGGCGGCCCATGCCGCTGCCGCGACAGGCACGGCCAGACGCAGGAAACCACGCCCGCACCAAGGCCGCCGCAGGCTACTTCGCGGCGGGAACCGGTACAAGGGGCGGCGCCTTCGCGTCGGCGGGCGCGGCCTTGGCGACTGGCGCTTCAAAGCGCATGTCGATGGCGGTTTTTTGATTGCCCCATTCGAGATTGCCCTTGATCGTCAGGGGATAGGCCAGGATGATTGCGTCATTTCCCGGCACATTCGGCACCAGCGGGATGAGGCGCGACTGCGCCGGCATGATCGGCAGCGCCTCGGGGACGAAATCGATTTGCCGCCCCTGCGCATCCACCCCAAGGGCGAAACCACCCAGGCGTCCATGCGCATTGCCGGTATTTCGTACCTGCAGTTGCGGCAGTACGCTGCCATTGTTCAATCCGGCGCCACCATGGCTTATCTCGAGCTTTGGCTGGGCATCGCCGACACTGGCATAGACAACAACACCGACCCGCCCGCTGACCGGAAAGCTCAGCGCGCCCTCCGTCTTTATAACCTGCTCCAGGCCCTCAATCATGATCGCGAACCGGCACTCAGCCGACGCGGCACCGGCAGGAGGTGATATTTCAAAACGGAAGCGGATCATGCCGTTTGCGGGCAGCGAAAGTTCGCGCCTCTCCAGCGATACCCATGGCCGGCAGCTGTCGGGCGCCAGTTCGTCGGCAAACACGGCGTTGCCATCAGCGCCAAGCGACCAGTCATTGGTATAGACGCGATACTTGCCGCTCTGGTTGGCGACGTGGGTGATTTCGATCACCTGGCGGATCGTTTTTCCCGGCTGCACGGTAACCTCAAATCGAGGCGGCGAGATGACGGCCGAAAAACCCTGGGCATGCAGTATTGCCGGCGCAATCAGTGCGGCGATTGAACCAGCCAGCGCCATGAAATATCTTGCGCTTGAATCAAATGCGCAAAATCCGCGATCACCGCTGAGGGTCAACATACGCCAGTTACTCCACATCAATTTCAAAGTGAAACCTGAGGTGTTGGGTATTGCTCAGGCGAACGCCATCCGCTTCAATTTGCACGTCCATCACATCTTCCATGCGCGGCAGTCGAATCGGGCCGCTGTAAACCAGCGTCCGCCCACCCGGCGCCAGTTGCCCTTCGAGCAACAAGCCTTGGGTGCGCCAGGTAATCTTGACCGATCCCGTCGATTCCGCCGGCAGGACCATGTAGATCCGGCCGGTTTTCCCCAGCCAGGCGGCCGTTGCCAGCTTGACGTTGACCCGCGTGCGCCCGACGATGGCGTCATCGCGATTTTTCGGCGTCAGGGATCGCCAGGTCATGCGCGGCGCGCTATCGAGTACCACCGTGGCGGAGTCGTCAATCACGACCGGGGTCAGCGCCGCACTTGCCGCATGCACTGGCGCAGCCATGGCACCGGCCAGGAGTATTGCGGCCAGCACGCACGGCGCGCGACCCGGCCGCCGGCCCAAAGATGAACCGGAATTCATGGCGAGCTCATGGTGTAGGTGGCGCGGCCGTTATACACACCCGCCGCCACCAGGTTGGTATTGGCATAGGTGAAGGTGTGGCAATTCTCAACGTAGGTATTGGACGCGACATTTCGCAGGAACACCGTCGCACCGTTGAAAGTACCGGCCGGGATGTCCGCAGCCGCATTGCCAAGCGCCGTGCTGGTCCAGCTGATCTGGGTGAAAGGCAGTGTGTCCGCGCCGCTGGTCAGCGTTGCCGGCGTGTTGACTTGCAGCCGGGCCACGTTAGCCGTGGTGCTGGGCTCCCGGAAATAGCCGCCGATATAGACCTGGTTTGGCGGTGTGCAAACTGTGTAGCCGTCGTACGGGCTATTGGCTTGCGTGCTGTTGCTGGTCATCGCCTGGGCGACGCCGGTGCCGACGACGTTGGCCGGAACGGTCACGCTCACGCGGTTGATGGTGGCGTTGGCCGCATTGGTGGTGGAGTTCCCGACGCCGAGATAAACCGTACGCGCACCGGGTGTGATGGTCAGTACCCAGGCTTCGGTCGTGAAAGGCGTGAAGGCAATAATGCCCGCGATCCAGGCCGCACGCAGGGTGGAAATGGAAAAGATCGTTCTCTTGCCGCTACTGTTAATTTCTTCAGTCATTGTCGATCCAATGAAAAATGCCAGCTTCAGGCTGGCATTTTCTTGTTTTTTCGCCCTGGTACTGATTCTACAAGACTGTTGCGGTGTAAGTGACGCGGCCGTTGGCGGTCGGACCGTAGGTGCCGAACGGGACGGTGTTGGTGTTCTTGTAGCTGAAGGTCCAGGTCGAGCCGACGTTGGTGACCTTGGCCGTCGGGGCGGGCGCGAAGTTCGCGCTGGCGCCGGTCAGTGGCAATGCCGCCAGATGCGGAAAGGTGTTGGCAAACGCCGGGGCGACCAGATTCGAGTTGGCGATGGCGATTTCCGACCAGGGAATCGTGTCGGTGGTGGCGTTGGTCAACGCGCCGGTGGTATTGGCGGTGAGGGTGACGACACCGGCATTGCTGCGCAGCAACGCGGTGACGGCGCCGTTACCGAGGTCGCCGCTGCCTGCCGTCGCCGCAACAGGAGCACCATCGCCGACGTTGGCAAAAGGCACGGTGAAATTGATGGCGTCAATGGTTGCATTCGCCGCCGCACCGAACAGGCCGCCGGTGCCGACGCGCAAGAACAGGACCTTGGGGACGGTGATCACGAAATCCAGGCGCGCATTGGCTGCCAACGCGCCGGCACCGGTCTGGGTCGAGGATTCGGCATTGGCCAGCATCGGTGTTGCGATGGCGGCAATGGTGGACAGGGCAACGAGCGACTTGGAGAAAGCGGTTTTCATGATTCGTCCTTCGGGTTGGTGATCTGGAGTGGTTTGTAATTCGACAGGGCGGAGTGTTACATGCAAGCCGGCAAATATAAGTGTGGAAAGTCACTATCTGATGTCAACGATTGTCACAATCGGGTCGCGTAAATTACGCTTGAAATATGGTGGGGCCGAAGCATGTCGGTTGTAACCGACGGAAACGCGTCGAGATGAGTAATGTCTATATATTCAACGTGTTATGAGCGGGTTGGCGCCGCCGGCGGTCAATGACAGGCATGGTCCCGGCAAACGCCGGGCGCTGCCTAATCCGCAGTGTTTTCGGCGTGCGCGAACCATCGGCTTTTTGCGCATTGTCAGGCGATGACTGGCGCGCATTTTAATGCGCGGAGATGCCGATCCTCGCGGAGCAAAAGCCAAAGCTCAGGCGGAGCGTCCTTGCCGGACGAGGATAAAGAAAGTAACGAAGGTGAGAATCATCAGTGCGGCAAAACAGACCAGCGACCATTGCGGAACGTGCAGGCCGAGTATCGCGGGATACTTGTCGGCGCAACCACCATTGGCGAAAAGATACTCCGGCCACCAGTTTGCCGGCGGCAATCCATTGACAAATTCACCTATCGGGTCGGCCAGGCAGGATGTCATCGATGCACCCTTGTTGACCTGCCAGATGGCCAGTCCCATGCCGGCGGTCGCGAACAGATCGGCAATGCCTGCGTAAATCAGCATGCCGGTGCGTTGCGGGCCGTGCGCAGCAGCGACCAGGCAGACGCTCGCCAGCCCAATGAACATATAGCGCTGCAAGATACATAGCGGACAAGGCTGCTGCCGGTCGGGTCCGTATTGCAAATACCAGCCCGCGGTCAATATCGCAACGCTGATGAGTCCGGTGATTGCCAGCAGTGTCCGCGGCGAGAGTTGTTTTGGCATCTGATGTGGACGCTACACGAGGACCCGAAGTTCCCGCAGCAGTACCGATAACATGGCTAGGTCGCATTTGCGCGCGGATCTCAGGTCGGTCATGACTTCGCGCATGCGCGCAAGGTCGGCCTCATGGTGCGCCTCCCAGGCAGCGATCAGCTCGGCCGGATCATTGACCGCGGGGGACAGCCTGAGTACGCCAGAGGTCAGTTGCCGTTGCAGGTTTGCCAGGTCGTCGCGCATTGCGGCGCGCGCCATGGATTGCCAATGCGTCTCGGCCGGCAGTGCGGTGACCTGCACCGCGATCCAGCGCATGTCGAGCTTGCCGACCAGCGAAAAATAAACCTGTGCGGCCAATTCCACGGCGCGGTTGAGTTCCTGCGCGCTCTCGACGATGTCCAGCACGGCATACATCGCGTCAAGCCGCGCGGTCTCGCCGGCCACCTTCGCCGGGACGCCCAGATTTTCCAGCCGCGCTTCCCCCCCGGCGAGCGCCGCCAGGTCTTGTGGCGAGAGCAGTTCGCGCAGGCGCTTGCTGATGGTCGCAACGCCGGGCGCGAAGAACTTCAGGACTTCGGCGATCGGCATGCGTTCCGAGCGGCGGCGCAGGAACCACAGCGTCGCGCGCAGCACCAGCCGGCCCGCGTCGATCAGCATTTCCGATTGGGTCGCGGCCGGCACTTTATTATCGAGCGCATCAATCTGCGTCCACAGGTCGCCAACGCGGAACACTTCGCGCGCCAGGATGAAACAACGCACGACTTCCGCCGCGCTGGCGCCGGTTTCCTCGCGCATGCGGTGGACAAACACGCTGCCGGTCCGGTTGATCGTGCTGTTGGCGATTTCAGTGGCGATGATCTCACGCTTCAGCGGGTGCTGCGGCATGACATCGGCAAATTTCCGCTGCAACGCGGTCGGGAAATAGGTCACCAGCGCGCGCGCGACATACTCGTCGTCGATCAGGTTGGATGCGACCAGGTCATCGAACAATTCCATCTTGCTGTAAGCCAGCAGCACGGCGCGCTCGGGTGAAGTCAATCCCTGGTTCTTCGCCTTGCGCTCGGCGAGTTCCTCGTCCGACGGAAGGTACTCGACACGGCGGTTAAGCCGCCCGGTTTTTTCCTGATGGCGCATGAAGCGCGCCTGCGCGTCGAGCAATTTTTCCGCGCGCACGCCCGATACTGCCAGCGATTGGGTCTGGAAATAATTGTCCTTCAACACCAGTTGCCCGACTTCATCGGTCATTTCCGCCAGCAGCGCGTTGCGGTCCGGTTCGGCCAACTTGCCGGCGTCGATCGCCGCGCTCAGCAGGATCTTGATGTTGACCTCGTGGTCCGAGCAATCCACGCCGCCGGAATTGTCGATGGCGTCGGTGCAGATGCGCCCGCCGTGCATGGCATATTCGACCCGGCCGAGCTGGGTGCAACCAAGGTTGCCCCCTTCCGCCACCACCTTGCAGCGCAATTCATTGCCGTTGACGCGCAGGGCATCGGTGGCACGGTCGCCGACCTCGGCATGCGACTGGTAGCTGGCTTTCACATAAGTGCCGATGCCGCCGTTATAGAAAAGATCGACCGGCGATTTGAGAATGGCACGCATCAGCTCGACCGGCGTCATCGACTCGATGGACGTATCGATGCCAAGCGCAACCTTGACCTCGCGAGTCAGCGGGATCGACTTCGCGCCGCGCGGGTAAATTCCGCCGCCGGCTGAAATGAGCGCCGCGTTATAGTCTTCCCAGCTTGAGCGCGGCAGGTCGAACATGCGCTGGCGCTCTTTCAGTGAGGCAGCAGCATCCGGATTTGGGTCGAGAAAAATATGCCGGTGGTCGAACGCGGCGACCAGGCGGATATGCTCGGACAGCAGCATGCCGTTGCCGAACACATCGCCGGACATGTCACCGACGCCGGCGACGGTGAAGTCGGTCGTCTGTGTGTTGATGTCCATTTCGCGGAAGTGGCGCTTGACGCTCTCCCACGCGCCCTTGGCGGTGATCCCCATCTTTTTGTGGTCGTAGCCGGCGGAGCCGCCCGAGGCAAAGGCGTCGGCCAGCCAATGGCCGTACTCGATGCTGATGGCATTGGCATAGTCGGAAAAGGTCGCGGTACCCTTGTCGGCGGCCACCACCAGGTAGGTATCGTCGGCGTCGTGGCGCACCACATTCTTTGGCGGCACCACTTGCCCCTTGAGGAGGTTGTCGGTGACATCAAGCAGTCCGCGTAGAAATATCTGATAGCAGGCAATCCCTTCTTTCATGAACGCCTCGCGTTCGCTGGCGGGCGGGGCAGCCTTCAGCACGAAGCCTCCCTTCGAACCCACCGGTACGATGACGGCATTCTTGACCATCTGCGCTTTCACCAGCCCCAGCACTTCAGTCCGGTAATCCTCGGGGCGGTCCGACCAGCGCAGTCCGCCGCGCGCGACCTTGCCACCCCGCAGGTGAATTCCCTCGACCCGCGCCGAATACACAAAAATCTCAAACAGCGGACGTGGCGCCGGCAGATCTGGCACCTTGGCAGAGTCCAGTTTGAGGGAAACATAGCGCTTGGCGTTGCCGGCCGCGTCCGGCTGGTAGAAATTGGTGCGCACCGTCGCCTGGATGACGGCGAGGATGCGGCGCAGGATTCGGTCTTCATCGGCATTGGCGACATGATCCAGCGCGGATTCGATCGCGCTCACGCCCATGGCCATCATGCCGTCGCGATCATCGTGAAGCGCCGGATCGAAACGCGTGTGAAACAGGCCGACCAGTTCGCCTGTGATGGCGGCGTGGTTGGCGAGCGTATTCTCGATATATTGCTGGCTGAAGGTGAATCCGGTCTGTTTCAGGTACTTCGCGTAGGCCCGCAGCATGACGATGTCATTGGACGCAATGCCGGCGGCGAGGGTCAGTCGATTGAAGCCATCGTTTTCCACGTGCCTCGCCCAGATGCGTGCGAATGCGTTCTCGAATTTCAGCTTGACGTCTTCGAGATGGAAAGCGGCATCCATCGGCGAGAGGGCGAAGTCGTGGATGTAGATGGCCGGCGAATGATGGCGCTCGATCACGTACGAGCGCTCTCCCTCGACCCGCACGCCCATGTTTTCCAGCATCGGCAGGCTGCCCGACAGCGGCACGGCCTTGCCGAGGTGGTAGAGGCGGAAACGCAGCGCCCGGCGGGCGCGTTCGCCGGCCTGCCGGTATAGCGACATCGCAATCGGCTTGTCGGCGCTAATCGACCCTGCTGCCAGGAAATCGGCCACCGCCTGGTCGGGCCCGGTGTCCTCGGTATAGGCGGCCGGGAAGGGCAGCACGAACTCGCGGCGCGCGTTGTTGGCCACATCTTCCCCGGCTGTCTGTATGAGGCGCTCAAAGACCCCATCCTCCCAGCGCCGCACGGCCGCCACCACTTGCGCTTCCAGGGCCTTGAGGTCGAACGCGGACTCGGCGGTCGGCGAGGTTCGCACCAGCATGTGAATTCTTGCCAGCACCGATTCCGAAAGCTGGACATTGAATTCCGTGCTGGTGCCGTTGAAGGCGCGCTTGAGGATCTCCTGCAGCTTCAGGCGCACCTCGGTGTTGTAGTTTTCGCGCGGCAGGTAAATGAGGCACGAATAGAAGCGCGCATAAATGTCGCGACGCACAAACAGCTTGGTGCGTGCGCGCTCGCCCAGTCGCAACACGCCCATCGCGGTATCGAAGAGTTCGTCATCGGAGATCTGGAACAACTCGTCTCGCGGCCATTTCTCGAGAATCGAATACAGGTTCTTGCCGGAATGGCTGGAGTGCGGAAACCCCGCCCGGTCCATGACCCGCTGGATCTTGAGACGCAGCAGCGGAATCTGCTGTGGATTGGCGTGATAGGTCGAGGAGGTATACAGGCCGATGAAGCGGCGTTCGCCGATCACGCCGCCCTGGTCGTCGAAGCGCTTCACGCCGATGTAGTCCAGATAGCCGGCGCGGTGCACGGTGGCGCGCGCGAGTTGGCCTTGGTCAGCGCCAGCAGCGTCGGCTTGCGCGCGAGCGCGCGCAGGGCGGCCGGCAGTTCATTGAAACTTTGCGAGACGCCGCCGAGACGCGGTTCACGCAGGATGCCCAGGCCGGAGTTGGCAATGATCTTGAGCACGTCCGTGCCGTTGGATTCGGCGAGTTCATATTCGCGATAACCGAGGAAGGTGAAATGGCTGTCGCCTGCCCAGGCAAGGAAGGCGCGGGCTTCATCGAGTTCGTCGAGCGGCACGGATTTGGCGGCGCCAGCCATGGCATGAATGGTCTCATTGACCTTGGCGATCATCTTCGGCCAGTCATCGACCGCGGCGCGCACATCGCCCAGCACCGTCACCAGGCCATCGCCAAGCGCCTTCAGGCGGGCGGGATCGGAAATGCGTTCGGTCTCGACGTGTATCCATGACTCAAGTTTCTCGCCCTCGCGTCCGTCCTCCAGGCGGGTCAAGACCCCGTGGTCGTCACGCGTCGCGTTAAACAGGGGATGAATGATGAAATGCGCGGCGATGCCCTGGCGATTGATTTCCATCGCAATCGAATCCACCAGGAAGGGCATATCGTCATTGATGAATTCGATCACCGTGCACGGCGCTTCCCAGCGATGTTCCGCCAGCTTCGGATTGAAGATGCGCATCTTCGGAGCGCCGCTCTGGAATTCCTGGCCAAAGCCGAAATGCGCCACGGCCAGCGCGCTCCAGGTTTCCGCATCGCGCGCCATCAGGTCATCGGCATCGATCCCGCTGCCGTACTTGGTCGCAAATGTCTGTGCGGATGCCCGTTGCGCCGCAGGGACCTTGCCTGCGACCAGCTTGTTGATTTCAGCGAGGAGGGCGGATTTTTTGTCTTCTGCCTGGGTTGCCATGGCTGTTTCCCGACGTGTTATTCGTAGAGGGGAATTATATGCCGCCTGTGACGGCCCATGATTTGGCGACGCGACCCGCGCCGGCGCGTATGGCCTTATTAAGAGGCAACATCTAATGACCTACAAAACTGTCGCCCCGGATTTGGTCCGGGGGTGAAGCGGGGAATTCGCGGCGCGTGCGCCGCGCCCGCTGAACGCCATGCCGGTGCAGCGGCATGGCCCAATTTTTCCTGCAACTCAAGGGTTTACCAAATTGGGTACCGGCTTTCGCCGGTACGACGGGGGTTAATATTGATGCGGCGATTAAATTTGTTGAGAATTTCAATTTACGTCGTTCCCGCGCAGGCGGGAATCCAGTGGCGTACGCCGTAAAGTCACTGGGTCCCCGCATGCGCGGGGACGACTGCGCCTTCCCAGAGCTGAAACACAAGCATTGCGGCGGTTCTCAGGCCGAAATGACCTGGAAAGGCGCGTCAAATGGCGTTCCGCACTTTCAAATTGTGCTATGCCGCCTGTTTCGGCGGCCACACATCCCATGCCTTGGCGGCAACCCGATCACCCCACAGTTCGAGTTCGACCGGCGTGCCGCAATGCGATTGCCGGGCATGGGCTCCGCGCGCGTAACCCATGCCAACGCACGCGTTGGCTTTCGGGCTCCATCCGGCGGACGTCAGCTCGCCGACAATTTCACCATCGATGACAATGCCTTCCCCGCCCCACACGTAGCGGTCGGGTGAATCGAGCACCACCATGATGAGTTTCTTTTTCAGCGGTTCAAGTCGCCCTTCCAGCAGCGCCTTTCTGCCGAGAAAATCGGCTTGCTTGTCGAACTTCACGGCAAATTCGAGGCCGGCTTCATATGGTGTCTCGTCCGGACCGAGTTCCGCGCCCCAGGCGCGCCGGCCGGCCTCAATGCGCAAGGCATCGAGCGCGTAGTAGCCGGCATCGCGGATGCAAAGGTCCTGCCCGGCTTCCATCAGCGCGAGATACACGTGGCGAGTCATTTCCACCGGCACATACAGTTCGAATCCCGGGCCGCCGACGTAGCTCATGCGCGCCGCGCGCACGCGTGCGAAGCCGAGGTCAATTTCACGCGTCCAGGAAAATTTGAGACCTGCCGGCGACAAATCGTCGGGGCTGACCTTCGCCAGCAGCATGCGGGCCATCGGTCCCATCAGCGACAGTACGCAAAACTGCGCGCTGACGTCGGTGAGGAAGGCATGCTCCTGCGCGCTGACATGCCGGCCGATCCAGTTCATGTCGCGTGTGGCCTGGGCCGAACCGGTGACGATCAGGAATCGGTCCGCTGCCAACCTGATCAAGGTCAGGTCGGACTCGAATCCGCCGCGCTCGTTGAGCATCGCGGTGTAGACCATCTTGTCGACCGGCACGTCGACCTCGTTGGCGCACAGCCGCTGCAAGACATTGACGGCATCACGGCCTTGCAGCAGCAACTTGGAAAAGGAGCTCTGGTCATACAACGCAAGCGCGTCCCGCGTGGCGCGCTGCTCTTCAATCACCCAGTCGAGCCAGGCGGGACGATCGAGCCCGTGCGCGGGCGCCGCGGCACCTGCCGGCCGAAAATAGTTGGCACGCTCCCAGCCATTCTTGCTGCCGAAGGCGGCGCCTTTTGCGGCAAGCAAATCGTATAGCGGTGACGTGCGCAGCGGACGCGCCGTTTCCAGTTCCTGGCGTGGCCAGCGCATCGCATAGTGCAGGCCCAGCGTTTCCGCGGTGCGTTCCGCCAGCGCGCGCCGGTTGGCGGTGAATCCGCCGAACCGGCGAATATCCACATCCCAGAGGTCCGATTGCGCTTCACCGCCGACGATCCATTCGGCAATCAGGCGGCCGGCGCCACCGGAATTGGCGATGCCGGCCGAATTGAATCCGGCGCAGACAAAGTAATTTCGCAGCTCCGGGGCCTCGCCGAGGATGAAGTTTCCATCCGGGGTGAAGCTTTCCGGTCCGTTGAGCAGCATCTTAATCGGCGCCGTCTCCAGGCAGGGGGTGCGATGAATCGCGTTGTTCATGAGGATCTCGAACTGGTCCCAGTCTTCATCCAGCAACTGAAACTGGAAATTCGCGGGAATCGGGTCCATCTTCCAGGCCTTGGCCCGGGGCTCGAAGCCACCCATCACCAGGCCGCCCACTTCTTCCTTGTAATAAATCAGGCCATCGGGATCACGCATCACCGGCAACATCGGATGCACGCCGGCAATCACATCGGTGACGATGTAGAAATGTTCGGCGGAATAGAGCGGCACATTGACGCCGGCCAGCCGGCCAAACTGGCGCGCCCATTGCCCGGCGCAATTGACGATCACTTCACACGTCACATCGCCCTCGGTGGTGCGGATGCCGGTCACCGCGCCGTTGTCGACCAGCACGTCGGTGACTTCGACGTTTTCGCGGATCTTCACACCCCGATTGCGCGCGCCCTTGGCGAGCGACATGGTGAGGTCGGCCGGATTGGCCTTGCCGTCGCCGGGGATCCAGATGGCGCCCTGCAGGTCATCGGTGCGCAGCAGCGGAAACAACTCTCCCGCACGCGCCGGACTGATGATGTCCACGTCCACGCCGAAACTTCGCGCCATCGACGCCTGTTTTCTCAGGACCCGCATGCGATCCGGCGTGCGGGCGACATTGACGCTGCCGCATTGCTTCCAGCCGGTGGCCAGCCCAGTCTCGGCTTCGAGCCGGGAGTAAAGCTCAATGCCGTACTTGCTCATGCGCGTCATGTTGCGATTGGGCCGCATTTGTCCCACCAGTCCGGCGGCGTGCCAGGTAGTGCCGCAGGTCAGGGTGCCTTGCTCCAGCAGCAGCACATCCTTCCGGCCCATGGCCGCGAGGTGATAGGCGGTCGAACAACCGGCGATGCCGCCGCCGACGATGACGATTTCCACATGCGAGGGGAGGTCCATGGCGTCTCTTATTGAGGATTACCTACATGCGTGACAGCGAATCAAACGGATTTGTCGTTCCCGCGTCCCGCGGGATTCCCTTCGGTCAAAGCGGGAACCCAGTGTCGTTTGCCGCAAAGTCACTGGATCCCCGCCTGCGCGGGGACGACGATATTTGTCTCTCTGTTTCGTAATTTTCAATAGTGTGATGTCAGGCCAGACGCAGCGCGGCGATGCCGCCGACGATGGCCAGTGTGCCGGTCGCGCGCTGGATGCCGAACGATTCCTTCAGGAACCAGGCGCCGAGCAGCGCGGCGAACAGCACCGACACTTCGCGCAGTGCCGCGACTACGGCCACCGGCGCCTGCGTCATTGCCCACAGCGCAATGCCGTACGAGCCCAGTGACGCGATGGTCCCCAGCAGGGCCAGCGGCCAGCGAGTGCGCATATAGCGCCAGGCATCAATGCGCTGGTGCCCGCTGCGCTGCGACATGACGATGAGGAAGTACGGCAGGCCGTCGACCAGGAAAAGTGCCGCGACGTACTGCAATGCGCTGCCGCCGCCGGCAACGGCAACCCGCACGCCAAGGCCATCGACGACGGTATAAACCGCGATGATGACCGCATTGCAGAGCGCGAACGTGACCGCGGAACGGTGGCTTGATTGCGCCCAGGCCTTGCGCGAAAAACCCAGCAGCAGTACGCCGATGCTGATGCCGGCGACGCCCGCCCAGCCCAGCATCGACAGGTGCTCACCGATAATCACGCCGCTGCCCATCGCCACCAGCAGCGGCGCAATGCCGCGCATCAGCGGATAAGTAAGGCCGAGATCGCCGTGCCGGTAGGCGCCGGCGAGGGCAATGTAGTAGCCGATGTGGATGATGATGGAAGCCGCGAGATAGGGCAGCGATGCCGCCGGCGGCCATCCGGCGTACAACAGCAACGGCAAGGCCACTGCCGTGCCCATGACGTGAATCAGCGCCGTGTCGAGTGACTTGTCCTCGGCCGACTTGATCAGCGCGTTCCACGACGCGTGCAGCAGGGCGCCGAACA
Organism: Betaproteobacteria bacterium; assembly: GCA_031404095.1. Classification (GTDB taxonomy): domain Bacteria; phylum Pseudomonadota; class Gammaproteobacteria; order Burkholderiales; family Usitatibacteraceae; genus UKL13-2. The sequence continues at coordinate 17,163 of JANNGY010000449.1, forward strand.
GGACGATGAGCGTGACCGGCAGCGTCAGGGTGAGCGACATGTCAACGGTCGGCTACCGGGTGCGGGCGCGCGGCGAGTGTGGCAAGTTGGGCAAACGGGGCAAGCAATGCCGGCATGAGCGCTATTGCCCGGCCGCAACCGGCACAATCGAGCATCGTCCGGCGCGCTGGAGAAAATGCGCCAGCGGCGGCGTCAGTTGCGAAGACTGCTTGGCCCGGTCATCCCACAGGCGCAGTTCGACCGCGTCGGATGCGCCGGGCTGCGAAATGAATACGGTGCACGCTTCCGGACTGAAAATGCCGCCCTGTAAATTGAGACTGCGCTTGGAATCTTCCGACAGGCTGTTCCAGTAACCGGGACGAACCTGGCAGAGGTAGCGCTTGGCGTCGACGTGCAGCTTGATCGGATCCAGCACGCGTTTGGAAAACAATCCGCGCAGGAACGGTAGCGCGAAATACTGGTGGACGTCATCCACGCCACGCAAGGAGGGCGTGCCCCCCTTGTCGTTAAGCAGGTGACCGAGGTCGTGCAACAGGCACGCGGTCACCAGCTCGTCGCCGGCGCCGCCGTCTTCGGCAAGCGACGCCGTCTGCAGCGCGTGTTCGAGCTGGGTGACAGGCTCGCCGCTGTACTGGCGCGCGCCGTGGATTGCGAATAACTGCTCGATGTCGTCAATTGTCAGCGGCATGGCTCAACTCTCGCTTGACCTGAGGCGGCTGCTGGCCAGCACACCGGCAGACTCGAGTATCGGATAGGCGATCGAGCAGATGTGCGAATTGATGCGCCTCAGCTCGCTGATCAGGTCGATATGCAACGAGCTGGTCTCGATGCTCGACGCAGTGTTTTCCGACAGCCGTTCGAGATGCGTGCCGGCATAGCTGCGTTCCAGATCGCGAAAGCGGACCTTTTCTTCCAGCAGCGTCTGGGCGTCGCGCAGGTTGCCGTTGAGGAATACGCTCATGCCAAGCCGCAGGTTGTCGACCAGCCGCGCGTGCAGGTCGCAAATTTCGGCCATGCCGGCGTCCGAGAAATTACGCTGCGGTTTGATTTTTTTGGCTTCGATATCGACCAGGATCCGCTCGACGCTATCGCCGATCTGCTCCATGTTGATGGTGAACGAGATGATATCGGCCCAGCGCCGGCTCTCTTTCTCTTCCAGCGCTTCACGTGAAATCTTGGTCATGTAATACTTGATGGCCGAGTAAAGTTCATCGACCGTGTCGTCCAGTTTGCACAGTTCGCCGGCCAGCTTCGAGTCATTGTTGCGAATCACCGGAAGGATGCCGTTGAGCATGGTTTCGACAATGTCGGCCTGGTGAAGCGCTTCCCGCGCGGCGCAGGAAATGGCCAGCGACGGCGTTGCCAGCGCCACCACATCGAGATGGCGGGGACGATTGCCGCTGTCCGGTTTGTCCGGGGTCGGCCACCAGCTTTCCAGTCTGGTGGCGATCGCCTGCGTGAACATCAGGAATCCGAGCGCAATCGCCGTGTTCAAGGCCAGGTGGAAGACCACCACCCCTTGTTGCGGATAATCGCGAAGCGCCGGCAATTCGCGCAACAGCAAGCCGAGGAATGGCGCGGCGATGAGGCAACCCGCCAGTTTAAAAATAAAATTTCCCAGCGGCACGCGGCGCGCCGCGACCGGCGACTTGGCGGTGGTGATCAGCGCGAGGGTACCGCTGCCGAGGTTGGCGCCCAGTACCAGCCCCAGCGCGACCTCCATCGGAATGACGCCGGAGGCGGCCAGTGTTGCCGTCAGCAGCACGATCGCCAGGCTCGAGTAAGCGAGCAGCGTCAATGCCGCGCCCACGGTGATGTCGAGCAGCACATCGCTCGTCAGTGAGGTCAGCATCAGTTTCACGCCTTCCGACTGCATTAGCGGCTGTGTGGCCTGGACGATGAGTTGCAGGGCAAGGATGATCAGGCCCAGACCAATCAGCACGCGGCCGGACTGGCCGGCGGTGGTGGCCTGGCGCGAGATGAAGAGGATCACGCCGGTAAAAATCAGCAGCGGCGACAACCATGAAAGATCGAAGGAAAATACCACCGTCATGAGGCTGGTGCCGACGTCTGCGCCGAGCATGATCGCCAGCGCCGCGGACAGGGTGATGGCGCCTTGCGCGACGAACGAAGAGACAATCAGTCCGGTGGCGGTGCTGCTTTGCACCAGCGCGGTGACGCCCATGCCGGCGACGGCCGCACTCAGGCGATTGCGAACACTTTGCGAAAGCACGCGCCGAAGATTGCCGCCCAGCACCCGCAGGATGCCGGTGCGCACAATATGCGTTCCCCAGACAAGAAGTGCGATGGCCGCCAGCAGGTTCAGCAGGTGTTGCATCAGTGAACTTGGCGCGCGCTTACCACGGCAACGAGTAAGTCTTGGTGTTGGTGAAACTCTTGATTGCCTCTTGCACGCCTTCCTTGTAGCCGAGTCCTGAATCCTTGATGCCGCCGAACGGTGTAAGTTCAAGCCGGTATCCCGGCACTTCGCGCACGTTTACCGATCCGACGTGAAGATCGGCAATGAAACGGGTGATGTAGTCGAGGCGATTGGTGCAGACCGACGACGACAGGCCGTACGCGGTGCCATTGGCAAACCGGATGGCCTCGTCGATATCGGCAAAGCGGATGATGGGCGAAACCGGGCCGAAGGTTTCTTCTCGCACCACCGTCATCTCCGGCCGCACCTGGTCCAGCACGGTGGGCGCGTACAGCGCGCCGTGGCGCTGATTGCCAGCCAGCAGCCGCGCGCCAGCTGCGATCGCCTCATTGACCCTTGACTCAAACAATTTCGCGGCGGCCTCATCGATCACGGTGCCCATGTCGTTGCCGGCGTCGAGCGGATCGCCATATTTCCAGGCGCGTGTTTTTTCAACCAGCATTTCCGTGAACCGGTCCGCCACCTGCCGGTGGACCAGCATGCGCTTGATGGCCGTGCAGCGTTGCCCGGAATTCTTGTATGACCCCTGCACGGCAAGGGTCGAGGCCTCCTCCAGATCGGCATCCTCCATCACGATGATGGGATCGTTGCCGCCCAGTTCCAGCACGATGCGCCGGTAGCCGGCCTTCGACGCGATGTACTTGCCGATGGCGACGCCGCCGGTAAAGGTCACCAGGTCGACATGCGGATTGGTGATGAGTTCGTCTGCTATCTCGCGCGGATCGCCGGTGATGACGGAAAACATTTCCGGAGGCAGGCCGGCTTCATAGAGGATGTCGGCCAGCAGCAGGGCGGAGAAGGGTACCTTTTCCGACGGTTTCAGCACCATGCGGTTATTGGTGGCGATCGACGGCACGACCTTGTGTGCCACCTGGTTCATCGGGTGATTGAACGGTGTGATGGCGCTGATGACGCCGAGCAGGGGATCGCGTTGGGTATAGACACGGCGTTTCTTGCCGTGGGGCGTCAGGTCGCAGGAAAAAATCTGGCCATCGTCCTTCAGCACTTCATTGGCGCCGAAACCAAGGACATCGGCAACGCGGCCGACCTCGTAGGTGGCATCTCTCAGGCACAGCCCGGACTCGGCGGTAATGACGGCCGCTATATCGGCGGTGCGTTCGCGCACGATCGTGGCGGCGCGGTCGAGGATATTGGCGCGTTCGAAGCGCGTCAGCCGCGGCCGATAAGCGACGGCGGCCGAAAAGGCAGCGCGCACCTCTTCCAGCGTTGCCTTCGGGATCGACCCTATCGCCTGGCCGGTGTAAGGATTGGATACCGATATGCAGCGCTCGCCAGCGCGATCGGCGCCGACCACCTTGCCGGCGATGCGCATGCCTTCACGCCGGAATGACTCGCCGTTCATTGCGAGTGGTCTGTAACTGTCAATTCGGAAGTGAAAGGCGCGCCTGGGCGAGCCGGATGCACGAAGCGAGCGGCGTCGAATAGCCGTCGCATCTTCGCAACGCGAGCGACACCGCAGCCGGCCGGCCAGGCACGCAAGGCACTTGCGAATTGGCTGTTGCAGGCCACTAAGCCACCTGTGCCAAATTCGGCGCCAGGTTAAGCGCCAAGTCGAAGGCGTCGAAGTTGCGCCAGCGACGCGCCGGATCGTGCCTATCGATGCGGCGATTCAGAATTAGCGGCACACGCTGTTCGGAAACGCCACCGTGCGACCGCAAAGGTACATCGAGCGCGGACAAATCGTGTCTAGCCACTGAAGTGCCGATCACGGTGGAGCGCTCGGAAACCGCGACGATGTCGCCGATGCGATCGGGCGGCAGTTCGAAGCGCGCCGCGGCGTCGGCGCGCCCATAGACGCCTTCCATGCCTCGTAGCGAAGCGATGCGCTCTGCCAGCGCAGCGCCATCACAGCTGCCCGGCAGGTAGACCGTGGCAAACGATCCCAGCGCGCCGTGGTGAACGACATACGGGTCGGTGATCGGCAGGATCACCCGCGCCACGCCGGCCCCAAGCCAGCCATCAAGCACGTCCTGCAGGTATATCACGTCGGGCGTGCCGTCCATCCAGGTTTTGGCATTCATGCCGTGGTCGGCGGTGACCGCAATGATGCAGCCGAGGGCGTCCAGTTGCGCGAGATAGCCGTCCATCATCCGGTAGAAATCGTCGGCGCCCGGCGTGCCCGGCGCGTGTTTGTGCTGCACGTAATCGGTGGTCGACAGGTACATGACGTCGGGCCGCTTCGTTTTCATCAATGCGACACCGGCGGCGAAGACGAATTCCGACAATGCCGCGCTGTACACATCCGGTACCGGCAGGCCCACCAGTCCCAATACGTCCTCGATACCGTTTTCTGCCTGGTTCACCTGGTCCGCTTTTTCCGCCGAGAAACAGATGCCGCGCATCTTGTGTCCCAACAGCTTGCGCAATTTGTCCTTGGCTGTCACCACCGCAACGGATTTGCCGGCATCCGCGAGCGCCGCCAGCAGGGTCGGGGCCCGCAGCCACTTGGGATCGTTCATCATGACTTCGGTACCGCTGTCGGTGTCGTACAGGTAATTGCCGCAGATGCCATGCACGGCAGGCGGGGCGCCGGTGACGATGGACAGGTTGTTGGGATTGGTGAAACTGGGAATCACACAGTTGGCCTGCAGCGCCGTGCCTTCGGCGAGGACGCGTTTCATCCACGGCATCTGTCCATGGGCCACTGCCTGGGCAATGTAATCGGCTTCGCAGCCGTCCACACACACGACGATGGTCGGCTGTTGCGGCAATCGATAAGACCGGTTATTGACTGTTAGCACGGTGCGTCCTCGCTGGTTTGGATGCGGCAGGTGCATCGCCTGCCGCCGCCAGTGTTTGAGCCGCCCGGATCACAGCCTGGCGGTTCAGATTGTGTTCGATGGTGCGGGTCTTGCTGTCCATGACATGCTCGAACATCGCCTTTCCCGCGGCGTCGGCGTCGCCGGAAGCGATTGCCTTGACGATCAGTCGGTGCTCGGCGGCCGACACCGGCATGAGCCAGCCATCCTCCAGATTGAGGCGGCGGAACAGGGATAGTTCCTTGATCAGCTTGCGATAGATTTCAGTCAATTTGCTGTTGCCGGCCAGTTCCACCAGCCGGTCGTGAAAGCCGAGGTTCAGCAGATGGTAGTGATAGGCGTCCTTGTCTTTGACGGATTTTTCCATGGCCTCGACCATGCCGCGAATTTCTTTCAGTTGGGCCGGCGTTATGTTTTCGGCCAGTTTGCGGCCAACCAGTTCGTCCATGACGGCACGCAAATCAAAGATCTCGACCGCCTCGTCGACGGAAATGTCGCGCACGAAGACGCCGCGGTTCTTGGTAATACGGACCAGGCCCGCTTCTTCGAGCATGCGAAAGGCCTCGCGCAACGGTCCGCGGGAAATGCCGAGTTTCGCGGCCAGGGTGAGTTCGGTGAGTTTTTCGCCGGGGGCAAGGCGGCCGGACAGGATCATGCGTTCCAGTTCGCCGTGCACGACATTGACCAGGGAGCGGGTCTGAAGCAGGGTGATCGTGGGATGGGTGGTTTCGTGCATGACATCGGTGCTCATCGGCGAATGATAATCGAATGACATGCGGATTGTCTACAATCGACAAAAAACAATTGACATCTGAAACCCCGCCTCGCTAGACTCACACCCCACCGGCGGCGTTGACATCGATTATCGCGGGTGCTTCCGGTTCCTGTCTCATCTGGCCGGCGCGGGTGATTCGATACTGTCACGTTGCTGACATGGTGTTGCCTCACAGTCTTGAACTTTGGCTCGAACAAAAAGGGGATTCGCATGAAACACGCATGGATGAAGTCAGTACTGGTGTCAGTCATGGGATTGATGCTTGCGTCCGCGGCCTGGGCGCAGAAAACCCAACTGCTGGTGTACACGGCACTTGAAACCGATCAATTGAAGGCCTACGAGCAAGGGTTCAACAAGGAATATCCGGACATCGAGGTCAAATGGGTCAGGGATTCAACCGGCGTGATCACCGCCAAGTTGCTGGCCGAAAAGGGTAATCCGCAGGCAGATGCGGTCATGGGCGTGGCGGCATCCAGTCTCGCGCTGCTTGACTCGAACGGCATGTTGCATCCGTACGCGCCGTCCAACCTTGCCGCAATCACGCCGAAATACCGCGACAAGAAGTCTCCCCCGGCATGGTTCGGAATGGACGTGTGGGGCGCCACCATTTGCTTCAACACGATTGAAGCCGCCAAGAAAAACATGCCGAAGCCCGAAACCTGGCAGGACCTTATCAAGCCCGTATACAAGGGGCAAATCGTCATGCCGAATCCTGCCTCGTCCGGCACCGGATATTTTGACGTGACGGCATGGCTGACTTTGTGGGGCGACGACAGCGGCAAGGGCGGCGGTTGGAAGTACATGGACGGCCTGCATGAGAACATCGCGCAATACACGCATTCCGGTTCCAAGCCTTGCACCCTCGCCAGCAGCGGCGAATATGTGATGGGTATTTCGTTCGAATACCGCGCCAACAGCAACAAGGCCAAGGGCGCGCCGATCGACCTCGTGTTCCCAAAAGAGGGCCTCGGATGGGATCTGGAAGCGTTTGCCATTCATAAGGGGACGAAGAAACTGGATGCGGCAAAGAAGCTGGCCGACTGGGCATCGAGCAAGAATGCGGCAATGCTGTACGGCAAGAATTTCGCCATTACTGCCGTACCGGGTGTCGCCGAGCCGCTGCCGAATGTCCCCAAGGACTACGAAGCGCGCCTCGTCAACGTGGATTTCGCCTGGGCTGCGGATAACCGCGAACGCATTCTGGCCGAATGGATCAAGCGCTACGACAGCAAATCCGAACCGAAGAAGTAACCGCGATGACGGGTGCTGACGTCGCGAAAGCAAAGGCGGCGCCCGCGCTCGAACTTTCCGGCATCCACAAGGACTTTGGCGCATTCACCGCGCTTAGAAACATCGAACTCACCGTCAATCGCGGTGAGTTCGTTTGTTTTCTGGGGCCCTCGGGGTGTGGCAAGACAACGCTTCTGCGCATCATTGCCGGACTGGAAGTGCAAACGTCGGGAACGATACTGCAAGCAGGCCGCGATATCTCCCGCCTGCCACCGGCCGGGCGCGACTATGGCATCGTATTCCAGTCGTATGCCCTGTTCCCGAACCTCACCATTTTCGACAACGTCGCCTACGGCCTGGTGAATCGTCGCACGGCGCGCGGTGAAGTGGCTGCGCGGGTCGCTGAACTCCTCAAGCTGGTGGGCCTGCCCGACAGCGGCGGCAAGTTTCCCAGCCAGCTCTCCGGCGGACAGCAGCAGCGGGTTGCGCTGGCGCGGGCGATCGCGACCTCTCCCGGACTGTTGCTGCTCGATGAGCCCTTGTCCGCGCTCGATGCGCTGGAACGCGTGCGCCTGCGGCAGGAAATTCGCTCGCTTCAGCAACGCCTCGGCATCACCACCATCATGGTCACGCATGACCAGGAGGAGGCGCTTTCCATGGCCGATCGCATCGTGGTCATGAATCATGGCGTGATTGAGCAAGTGGGCACGCCGCTGGAGATCTATCGCGATCCCGCCTCGCCCTTTGTCGTCGACTTCATCGGCAAGGCAAACATGCTTGAAGGCGAGGTAACCGCGCCTGGAAAACTGAAGCTGGGCAGCCACGTGTTTGATTGCGCGCTCTGCACCCAGACCGGCCGCGTTGTCCGGGCGTATTTGCGACCCGAAGATATCGTCGCCAGGCCGATCGAAGCCGGTGATGCCAACGTGATCGATGCCACGATCGGGAAGATCGAGTTTCTCGGCTCGTATTGCCTGGTGCGCGTGTCGGCGTCCGGTTTCCCCACAGCGCTCACGGTCTACCTGTCGCTTAATTTTCTGGCCGAGCAGGGACTGGCCGCGGGCAGCCGGCTCAAGCTCAAGGTCCTGACCGAGCGCTTGCGGATTTTCGGGGCCTAGCATGTCCGCGACGCCGCACGCGCACGCCTTCCTCACCGGTCCGGTCGCGCAGCGGGTGCATTGGACAGATCGCATCGCGCACGGCGTGCTGCTGCTGATTGGGCTTGCGCTGATGGTGTTTCTGGCCGCGCCGCTGGCAGCGATCCTGGTGCAAAGCGTCGAGGGCAAGGACGGGGCCTTCGTCGGCTTTGATAACTTCATTGCCTATGTGCAGACGCCGGCGCTCAAGCAATCGCTATGGAACAGCCTGTGGGTGTCCGGCGTGGTCACTTTGATCGCCGTGCCGGCCGCGTTCCTGTTCGCCTACGCGCTGACTCGGAGCTGCATGCCGTTCAAGGGCCTGTTCAGGACCATTACGCTGACACCTTTACTAGCCCCCTCATTGCTCTCGGCGATTTCCTTCATCTACTGGTTCGGCAACCAGGGAGCGCTGAAGGCGCCGATGACGGCGCTGGGTATCAGCTCGATCTACGGCGCGCCGGGCATCATCCTGTCGGAAATATTCAGCGTGTTCCCGCATGCACTGATGATCCTGGTCACGGCGCTTTCGCTGGCGGATGCCCGGTTGTACGAGGCCGCCGACGCGATGGGTGCGTCGCCTTCGCGCAAGTTCTTCACGATCACCCTGCCGGGCGCCAA
>JANNGY010000450.1:0-1973 GCA_031404095.1 Betaproteobacteria bacterium
CTTCATTGCCGCGCCGCTTCAGCACGATCTGTTCAAATTCGGCCGGCGATTCGATGCGCCCGACCAGGCGGATGCTTTGTTCATCGAGTGGGCCCTTGACGCGTCCAACCGGCGACGTGGTGTTCTGGTTGCGCAGGGCGCTCACCACTTCGGACACCGAAATATTGTATTCGCGCAGCTTCTCTGCACGCAGCAGGACCGAGAGCTCCCGCCGCAGCGCGCCGTTGACATTGACCACCGCGACGCCGTCGATCGCCCGGAACCTGTCGGCGATCACGTCCTCGGCCAGGCGCGATATTTCGGCGTGCGATTGCTTGCTGGAGGACAGCGCCAGTTGCATGATTGGCTGCGCGGAGGGATCGATGCGTCGCAGGATCGGTTCGCGCATCTCAACCGGCAGCTTGTGGCGCACCGACGCGATCGCATTGCGAATCTCGTCCGAGGCTTCAACCATGTTCTTCTTGAAATTGAAGATGATGACGATGCTGGCGTTGCTCTCGCTCGAGGTCGAGCGAATCTGATAGACCTGTGAAATGCTCTGCAGTGCCTTCTCGACGCGATTGACGATTTCGCGCTCCACCGTTTCCGGTGATGCCCCGGGATACGGAATATTGACGACGATCACCGGTTGCTCGACGTCGGGAATCTGGTTGACGCGCAAGTTCTTGAGCGCCAGCAGGCCGAGGCCCATGAGCATGATGATGATCACCACCGTCGTCACCGGCCGCTTGATGCTGAAGTCGGACAGGAACATGGCTATTTCCTCGTTTCGTTTACGGCCGCGCGGGTCGAGGCAGCCGGCGATGCGGCCAGTTCGACTTTTCGACCATCCTTAAGCGTCGCCGATGGATGCCGGATCAATCGATCGCCCTCGGTCAATCCGGCCTTGAGCACAAAATCGCCGGTGCGGGTATCGCGTTCGCCGATTTCGAGGCTGACCTTCTGCAGCACACCGTCCTTCACCCGCCATGCGGCCGTCCTGTCGCCGTCACGCACCAGCGCGGTGGCCGGAATCGTCAGGCCATCAGTCGTCGCGGTTTCGATGCGTCCTTCCGCATACAGGCCGGCCAGAATGGACTGCTTCCGGTCAGAAAAATCGACCAGTACTTCGACTTGCCGGGTGGTGGCGTTGGCCGCCGGATTGACGCGCCGGATCTTGCCGGTAAATTCCTGGTCGCCATAGCCGTTGACCTGAAAATATACCAACTGCCCCGCCTTGACGCTGCCGATACTGTCGGCCGACACCAGGCCCTCAAAACGCATGCTGGATGGATCGATGACCTTGACGAGTTCTTTGCCAATCTGTGCTGTATCGCCGCCCGAGACCTTGCGATCGCTGACGATGCCGTCAAACGGCGCACGCGCTTCGGTGCGCTGTAGTTGCTGGCGCGCTTGCGCGGCGCGCGTTTTGGCGGCTTCCAGGTCACTCTGCGCGTTGGTGCGGCGGGTTTCCGCATCGTCCAGTGCCTGCGTGGAGACCATGCCCGATTTTCGCAAAGTGGTCACGCGTTCGAATTGGCGTACTGCCTGCTCGAATGCCTGGCTTGATGCTCGCGTCGCGGCGTCGGCAGACGAAAGACTATCGCGGATGGCGGTATCGTCAAGGCGAACCAGCAGATCGCCGCGACGGACGATATCGCCATTTTCTTTCAGCACCTGTAACACGACAGCCGACACCTCGGCGCGCAAATCAGCACGGCGCTCGGGTTGGACGGAGCCGGTGATCGACGGGCCGGTGGCGAGCGCGTTGTTACGCACGGTATGTACATCCTCGGCAGAAAGCAGTAGTGGTTTTTCGTTGGCCGTGGCAGTGCCTTTGTCGGCCTTGCCGGCCCCTTTGTCCGGTCCCTTGTCGGCACCCTTGTCACAGGCAACGAGGAGGGTGACCAGAACTAAAGCGAGAAATGTGTGACGCATCATATTGATGATTCCAGTTGGGGATTGTTCTTGTATTGGCCGGCCGCGTGGCAATC
>JANNGY010000451.1:0-6465 GCA_031404095.1 Betaproteobacteria bacterium
GATGGGATTTTGCAAAGAAAAAGGCGTTGGCAAGAAAAGGAATCAGTGTTGTGCAAATCTCGCAGAGATGGCGAGTGTTTTATTCGCGCTCTTTACAAGGGGCGGCTAATGGGTGACCCTGTTGGTCTCCGTAAACCTGGCCTTTTCTTATTATTTTCACGCCGCCTTGCGCAGCGTCTTGTGAATACTGATGTCGTCGTATGGGGCAAAGAGGCCATTGTCGCGTTTTTCGATCAGTTCAAGCTCTGCAAGCATGCGGACGTCGTCATAAACATTTCGGTAGTCGCGGTTGAGCTCCCCTGCCAATCGCCGGATGCTCAATCCTGCATGCTGGGCGACATATTCCAGCAAGGTCATTCTCTTGTCCGTCAGCACGGCATGCAACTGCCGGTAGCTTGAAAACGACAGCCTGGCTTCGGCCCCGGCCATTTTTTCGCCCGCGTCCACCCTAGCCGCCCATTTGAGCAGCGTCCGTTGCTCATCCTTCGGATTGATTACCGAGATTTCAATGTGTTTCATTTGATTTCTCCTGATAGCTGTTCGATATCTTTGTCAAAATCGATCAGCAACTGCACGAGTGTCACAAAGACATACACCGACTCCACCTCTTCCGGCCCGACATGGCGATGATTGCCTTTTCCGGTTTCGTTGTCGTATCGCACGATAGTCTTGCCGCCTTTGCCGCAATACAGCCGGTACTTCAGTGCATACGGTCTGCCTTCGGTCGATTGCGGCAACTTCCAGACTTTGCGCTGGATAATGCGGCCATCCGTCAGCATGGTTTTGGTATCGAGAATCGACCGCGCTTTCATGATGGTATTCTACACCATCACCAAAGACCCGCAATGACAATGCGACGAAGCCAGAGGTTCCGCGCAAGAAGACGCCAGCGTCAACCGAACGGTGGCGTCAAATGATGGGGTCTCCACTTTTTGCCTGATTCCCGGCGAAGCTTTCTACCCCACCACCCGCATCCCCTGCACCTTGGCGAAATCCCGGTCATGCGTCACCAGCGCGTCCGCATTGATGGCAAGCGCGCTCGCCAGCTGGATGGCATCCGGCAATTTCAACCTATGTTTGGCACGAAACCTCGCCGCCGCCTCCGCGATGTCTGCCGTGAGTTCCACGACTTGCCAGGATTCCAGCACCGCCCGATAACGCTTTGCCAATGCCTCGTTGCCCGCGCCCAAGGGGCCAGTCAATACTTCGGCAATCGTGATGGTCGTCACCGCCAGTGACAGCTCGCCCGCTGCGTGCCGCGCGAACAACGCCTGGTAGCGGCCGGCATATTTCGGGTGTCCTTCCAGGGTGTAGATGATGGGTGCGCTATCGACCAACAACGCGACCGCAGGCAGTTCGCGGCGACTAGCGGCTCCATTCGTCACGCAACTTGGCGATGGATTGGGTGCTTTCTTTCCCCCATTGTCCTTTGCCAGTCCCGGCAATTGATGTGATAGGAGACTGCTACTTTACGGGAGAGAGGGCCTCAACAGGAACGACTGCCGCTATGGCGCGGCCATGCTTGGTAATGATGGTGGTGCGGCCGCCCGCCGCCGCCGTAACGAGCGAAGGCAGTTGTTTGCGCGCATCTTCAGCGCCCATGGTGTGGATTTGTCGGTTCTTGCGGGCCATGTCGATACTGTGCAGACCGTACGGAAGTAAGTCAATGATTCCTCCCGGCGCGTTTGCTGCCAATCGTTTGGGGTAAGAGTAACCACAGGCCTCGGGCCACCACGGCCCCACTTCACCCGACCTTGGTCGCCAAGAGCCCAGCATCCACGGTCCTTTACAACCGTTTCGGCCTGAAAGCCCCGCCAGTGCTTGTGTTTGTCTGATAAAAATGAAAACGCCGCACAAATGCGCGGCGTTTTGTCTGGTTTCTGGCAAAGTTATCTCACACAGCCAATTGCCTGTCATGTCCGCGAAAGCGGGAATCTTCTGTTTCTCGTATCCACCCCTGGGCGTATATTGATTCCGGCGGGAATGACCCTCAACAAAAACAAAACCCCGCCGGAGCGGGGTCTGTGTGCATGAAGCCGTTAGACTTTTCTGCGTCTTGCAACTCCAAGTCCCACGAGGCCGAGACCGAGAAGCGCCAATGTCGCTGGCTCAGGTACCGAGGTCACGTGTACATCGTCCAGAATCATGCCAACGTTGTCGCCGCCCGAAGCATGGAAGAGCAGGCTGACGGGGTTTGTCGTCGAGTTCAACGTGAAGGAGTGAGAATAATTCTGCCAGCCTGCATTGCTTGCCAAGCTCGTTGTCCAGCTACCCAGACCAACCTGAACGTTTGCCGTTACGCTGTCGGAGGAACCTCCGCGCTGATTGCCTGACAGGGAATAACTCAACACGTAGGTGCCGGCCGAGAGTGGCCCCAAATTGATTGAAATCAGATCGCCCGCATTACTGGAACTGCCATCCATGTCCACACACCAGGAACCTGTATGGCAAGCGATGCCCCACTGATTCAGATTCTTGATCAAGTCGACCGTGCCATTGCTTACATTCCAGTTGGCACCGCCATTCCAATTAAGCACCGAGGTGGATTGGCCAGTTGTCTCAAACCCATCAAAAAAGATGGTATTGGCTGAAGCACTGCCGGCATAAACCGACAGGACTGCGGCAGACAGGACACTCGCTATTTGCTTGAATGATTTTTTCATGATCGATACCCCAAAGGAAAATAGAAAAACAGCTAGACAAGCCAAATAGAGCAAAACACGGGCCATAAACAATATTAGTTGTTAAATCATATATTTACAGGCAACTCCGAAAAATCTACGATTTCAGTTGTAAAGTTTACTGACACTCTTGCCCGATAGAGGGTCGAAATGGGGCCGAGTGGATCGCAATTCAATTCACCGCTATTTCAAGAAGTTGACGAACATGCCGGCCCTCAAAAACAAGAAAAAACGCCGCGCATCCGCGCGGCGTTTTGTCTGCGGCCTGAAACGCGAGCTTAAATGCCGAGCGTCTTCATTGCCTTGGCCAGGATGTCCACGGACTCCTGGTGCTTTCCGGCCTTGTGTGCGGCTTCACCATCGGCGCGCTGCTTCTTGACTTCCGCCATCTGCTCGGCGGTCAGCTTCGGATTCTTGGCAAGCGCTTCGTCGATCTTTTTCATGTCCACCGGGCAGTGAAACGCGAAGACGGAACCACTGGCAAACAAAAGCGCGGAAAACAATGCGGTACGAAATTTCATGTGATCTCCTGGAATGGGTTGTCGGGTGTTCCGCCAGTTAGCTAAACTGGCCGGACCGGTAATGCTGCCTGCGTATGATAATTGTTCCGGCAAAAAATAGTTAGGCAGGCTGCCGCCGGCACCGCCGAATCGGGCGCAACTAAATCGTGATACGTTGACGCGCCCGCATTCACCACCCGAACCCTACCCGACGAATGTCCCTCGCCACCAACCTCATCCTCCGCGCCGGCCCAAAAGCCATGGCGAGCATCCGCCGCGACGGCCTTCACCCCGAACAGGTCGCCGTGATTCCCGGGGCGGCAGGCGGGCCGAAGGCGCTCGGCATCATCGGCCTCGATCACGCGCTGTTCGGCGAATGGCTGCCGCGCGCGCCGCGCAGCCGCGATCTGATCGGCGCCAGCATCGGTGCGTGGCGCTTTGCGGCAGTGTGCCGCGGCGATGTCGCGGTGGCGCTGAAGGACTTCGGCGATATTTACTGCGGGCAACGCTATCCGCTGCGTCCGTCGGCGCGCATGGTCAGCGAATCGGCGCACAACAATACGCGTGAACTGCTCGACGGGCACGAGGAGGCGGTGCTGTCACACCCGTATTACCGGCTGCATGTGATCGCCACCCGCGGCCTTGGCCTGCTGGGGCGCCAGTCCCGCGTGCGCACGCCGGCAGGATTTGCCGTCGCGGCGTTGGTGAATGCCGTCGGCCGGCGGCACCTCCGGCACCTCGCCGACCGCATGTGGTTTCACGATGCACGCGGCATGCCGGCGTTCCTGGATGACACCGAGGCCGCACCAGAATCAGCAGCCCATGCCTCACATCGCTTCGACAGTTTCCACACCGTCACCGCCGCACTGAACACCGCGAACCTGCATCCTGCGCTGTGGGCCTCGGCGGCGATTCCCACCGTGATGGAAGGCGTGATGCAGATACCCGGCGCGCCCCCGGGAACCTACTGGGACGGCGGCATCATCGACTATCACCTTCACCTGCCCTATCACCGCGCCGACGGCATCACGCTCTATCCGCATTTCACCGACCGCATCGTTCCCGGCTGGCTGGACAAGCCGATGCCGTGGCGGCGCGCACGCGGCCAATGGCTGGAGAACCTGGTGCTGGTCTCGCCCTCTCCGGAATATCTCGCTTCACTGCCGCATGGAAAACTTCCCGACCGCAGCGACTTCAAGCGTTTTGAACACGACGGTGATGCGCGCGAGCGTTACTGGCGGCAGGCGATGGCCGAAAGCGAACGCATGGGAGATGAATTCCTGGGGCTCGCCGACAGTGGCGAGATCGGCGCGAGGTTGCTGCCGCTCTGAGTCCGACGCCACGAGTGGCCAGCAATAAGCCGCTAATCCGGGCTGCGGATTTGCACGTGAACGAGTGAAAATTCGCTGCCGTCACCGGCCGGCTTGATTTCCACCACATGCTGGTTGTGCTTGCGTCCGGCTTTGTACAGCATGCCGCTCTTGCGCGGCTTATCGCTGTCGCAGGTGAGGACTTTTGACTTTTTGTCCCTGGCGCGTTTCGCCGCGTCACCATCCGGCTTGCCGCAATCGAGCACGTCGCCAAAATTCGCCAGTTCGGTGCGATAGAACGCCGCCACCTTGTCAGGCGAATCGGCCGAACGCAACTTGGCCACCACCACCTTCATGCCATAGTCGCCGAAAGCGAACTGGACATTGGCGGAATCACCACCGTCGCCTTTCTTTTTCCCGACCAGCGTGGCGCCGGGATACACACGCAGGCCGGTTTCGTCCGGCGCGACATCTTCGGAAATATTGACGCCGGCACTGAACGACGCGGCCTGTGCCGGCGAAAACAGGGCACAGACAAACAGACAGAGTGCAACAATCGAGCGCGCTTGCATGGTGGATTCTCCTTGCAGGGGTTGATGCCTGCACATTACCGGGCGCGGACCGGCCTTGGGAGTGTTGGGCGATGGATTGCAGAATCCTGCCGACGAAGTGCGGGACGCGGCGTCGCTTCCGTTCCGCTTCCGTTCTGCTTCCGTTCCTCTAAGCTTCGAGCACCACGCGATAGCGCATCTTGCCGGTGCGCACCCGGTCCATCGCGGCGTTGATGTCCTTCATCGGGAATTTCTCGATTTTCGCCTTGACCCCGTGACGCGCGGCAAACGCCAGCATGGTGGCGATATCGGCTGGGCTGCCGGTGCGTCCGCCGCAAATGGATTTTTCCTGGCCGATGAGCATGACGGCGGGAATTTTCATGTCCGACTCGGGAACACCGACGATAACGAGTTTGCCCTCCGGGCGCAGCGCGGCGAGGTATTCCATCCACGGCAGGTTGCTCGGCACCGTGTTGAGAATGAAGTCGAAGCGGCCGGCCGCCTTGCCCAATTCGTCGGTGCCTTTGGTCGCAATGAAATGCGTCGCGCCGAATTCGCGGGCTTCTGCTTCCTTGTCGCGAGTGGTCGAGATCGCGGTCACCTCACAGCCCATTTTCGCCAGGAATTGCACGGCGAGATGCCCCAGTCCGCCGATGCCGACAACGGCCACGCGCATGTCTCCCGTGACGTTGTGATGCAGAAGCGGCGTGAAGACCGTGGTGCCTGCACACAGCAACGGCGCCGCCTGCGCCGAATCGAGGGCATCGGGCAGCGGAATCGCAAAATTCGCATCGGAACGAACATGCTCGCCGAAGCCGCCATGATGCCGGACGATGGTATCGCGCTCCTTGGCGCAGAACGATTCACGGCCGCGGCGGCAAAATTCGCATTCGCCGCAGGAGCCGCATTGCCAGCCGATGCCGACGCGCTGGCCGAGCGTGAGACCCTGCACGGCCGAACCGATCGCCGCGACCGTGCCCACCACTTCGTGCCCGGGCACCAGCGGGTAGGTCGAGAAATGCCAGTCGTTGTCGATCATCGCCTGGTCGCTGTGACAAATGCCGCAATGCGTGACCTTGACTTCAACTTGCCGCGGGCCGAGCGCGCCGGGATCGTAATTGAAGATTTCGAGTAGGCCCTTCGGGGCCGAGGCAGCGAATGCTTTGATGGTCATGATGGGTGGGCTCGACGGAGGCAGGGAACGGGTTGGGGGAATCGCGGAAGCGTGCCCACAATTCAATGTGCGGCTGTGTCCGATGAATGTTACTACCGAATCGCAAGGCGATTCCCGGACGGAAAGGGAAACGCCCAGATACGCCGTCGTCCCCACCTGCGCGCATAAGCGCTAACCAATTCAATTTCCCGCTTAAATACCCATGTCATCCTGAGCGAAGCGAAGGATCTCGTCGCGACGAGATCCTTC
>JANNGY010000452.1:0-4990 GCA_031404095.1 Betaproteobacteria bacterium
CGTCGAGGTTGGCCTGCGCCAACGCATCGGCCTTGGTGGGTTTCGCCGCCGATTTGGCGTTGACCAGCACCACGTCCATGACATTGTGCGGCGGGGCAAACTGGCTGGGATCGAAAAGCTTTGCACCGACCGCGAACACCAGCAGCAGGTGCACCGCCACCGAAGTCAATGCCGAGGATTGCATCGGCACCGACACGGCAAGCGCCTTCTGGATCGAGAGAAACACCGGCGGCGGCGGGAGGGCCGCCACCGCATCGAGTCTTTGATTGATGCGGATATCGAGTGTGCGGGCGTATTCGCGGGGCTTTTCAAGCATGGCGAATCGCCACTGTCTCAGGCGAAAAACACATGGCCCATTCTAGCCCGGATATTTCCTCTGGGCCGGCGATGGGCGCCCATGAGAATTCAATCTAAATGATTGAGCCACAGATGAACACAGATAAACGCAGATAGTGCTTTTCAAGAAATGGGCCTTGCGCGGAGTGATGCCACCTGGCTGCGTTCTATCTGTGTTTATCTGTGTTCATCTGTGGCCGCCCTGTCTTTGCTTTGAACCGTGTGGTCCAAAAACTATGTCTCCACAAGCGAAAACCGCCCGGAAATATCCCAGTAGTCGATCTCGCCCACTTTGACCGTCACCGCTGTCTTTGGCGGCAGCTCGGGATTGCGGTCGAGCTTGACGATCAGCGGCAGCGTAGTGGCGCGCACCAGTTCGTCGCGGATCATGGCGCCTTCAAATTGCGCAATGCCTTCCTGTTCCAGGTAGCGCAGGCACCAGTAGCGTTCCAGGTTGCGCTGGAATTCGTTGTAGTTGTCGTAGGTCAGGTCGAAACGCTTGGCGATTTCGTTCAACTGGCTGAGCGAATCGCGCGAACGTTTCTGGAACGGCGGCGTTTCGCTGCGGAGGAAGGCGATCAGCTGGCGCTGGTTGACCAGGTCGACGTAGCGCCGCAGCGGCGAACTCGACCACGCGTACTGCGCCACGCCGAGGCCTTCGTGCGGCAGCGCGTCGGTGGTCATGCGGGTCTTCATGTTCTGCTGCACGCGGTAGATTGCGGCCACGCCGTTGTCGGCCAGCAGTTTGCCCCACTCGCTGTTGACGAAGATCATCAGCTCGGAGACGACGGTGTCGATCGGGTTGCCGCGCTTGCGGGTGGTGATATTGATCCTGCCGTCGACGATGTCGAAGTTGTAATCGACGCGGTCCTGTTCGTTTTCATTCTTGCCTCGGCGCACGCCGAGCGCACGCGCGACCTTGTGCAGCAGGATCAGCTCGACGCCGAAATCGCCCGCCACCTCGCCGCGCAGGATCGCCGCGTCGTCGAAATAGGTTTCGAGTTCATGGATGCGAAGATTGCTGACGATCTTAACGCGCTCGATGGCCGAGCGCGTGGCGAGGATGTCGAAGGTTGCCGTATCGAACACGGCGTAGCAGGACACGACCGGGCAGATGCGCCCCGCACCGAGCGTGGCGTGGGCGACGGCGGCATCGGGCAGCATGGTGATCTTGTCGCCAGGAAAATACACCGTGGACAAGCGCGTGCCGGCGAGTTTTTCCAGCGCGCTGTCGCGGTCGAAGTAAAGCGCCGGCGCAGCGATGTGCACGCCGACCTCCACCCGTGCGCCATCGAGATGCCTGACCGAAAACGCGTCGTCGACTTCGGTGGTGGTGGCGTCATCGATGCTGTGCGCTTCCACGTCGGCCAGCGGCAGGTCCGCTGGTTCAGTCGCATCGATGGCGCCGGTATAGTCGCGGCCGCGCGGGAAATACTCGCGCAGAAATTTGCCGAGGTGGTATTCGTATTGCGCGGTCTGCCGTTCGGGCCACGCGCCGGCCTGGAAAAACAATAACGGCAGGTTGGTATGGGTTTCCGCCACGGCCGCCTCGCACGCCTTCACCATCAGGGTATTGCGATCGGGCTGGTAGAGGAGCGTGTCGCGATGCGCGCGCATTTCCTCGGGCATCACGCCGGATTTCAGTTGCGCCACCCAGCCCGCCACCTGTTCGGCCTCGCGCTTCTTGCGCTCGATCGACGCCAGCGCGGCTTTGAGGTTTTCTTCCGGCGCCGCCTGGTAGCGCCCCTTGCCGCGCTTGTAGAAATACATCGGCGCGGCATGCAGCTTCAGCGCTACCGCCGCCACTTCGGCCGGCGAAGGCTTGTGGCCAAAATATTCCTGCGCCATGTCCTCGCAACCGAATTCGTTCGCGCCGCACACTTCCCAGAGAAAGTCGGGCTCGATGGCCGCCGCCAGCTTTTCGGCTTCGGGCAGGAACTGATCGAGCTGGGATTCATAGCGCAGCACCACGGCATTCGCCTTGATCTTGCTGCGTTTGCCGGAGATCGATTCAATCTGCAGCGACGTGCCGATATCGGACATGACATGCCCGACTTTGAAACTGCCGTCTTCTTCGTAAAAAACATTCATTTGCGTGGAGTGCCTGTTGCTTGCAGCGCCGTCATTCTTGGTCCCTCTTCCGCGCGCGTGAGAGGGTGCCCGCTTTCGCGCATAAGCGCCAACTTATTCCATTTTCAATTAAATAATGTTGTCATCCTGAGCGAAGCGAAGGATCTGGTTGCGGCGAGATCCTTCGCTTCGCTCAGGATGACATGGGATTTTTTGAACGAAATCGAATAAGTTCGCGCTTATGCGCTATCGCGGAAAAAGGCTGGCCGAGTGAGGAGACGCGGGAAAGGAGCGCAATTATACCCGCCGCATACTGCGGCACCGGGTCTTCGCCCGCCTCATGCATAATCGGTCGAAACAAGGACAGGTCATGCAAAACGTATTTCGCCGCGGCATCGCGGTTGCCCCTCACACCGCCGCCGCCGAAGCCGCTGCCCACATCCTGCGTGAGGGCGGCAACGCCATCGAAGCCATGGTCGCCGCCGCCGCGACCATCGCGGTCGTCTACCCGCATATGACTGCGATCGGCGGCGACGCCTTCTGGCTGATTCATGATCCGGGCAGGTCGCCGATCGCCATCGATGCCTGCGGAGCCGCCGCGCAAAACGCCACGCTCGATTTCTACAAACAACAGGGTGTGTCGGCCATTCCCATTCGCGGCCCATTGGCGGCGAACACCATGGCCGGCACCATTTCCGGCTGGGATGCGGCGCTGGAGGTGTCGAAGAGCTGGCGCGGCAAGATGCCGCTGTCGATGCTGCTGGCCGATGCCGTCAGCCGTGGCCGCGAAGGCATTATCGTCACGCAAAGCCAGTTCGCCAGCACCTCGGCCAAGCTCGCGGAACTGGTTCCACAGCCGGGTTTCAGCGAGAGTTTCCTGGTTGATGCGCCGGAAGTTGTTGTTGGAAATGGTCCCGGCCGGGTGGCGCCTGCGGCGGGCTCGCGTTTTGCGTTGCCGCGCCTCGCCAATACGCTCGAATACCTCGCCAAGGCCGGCTTGACGGATTTTTATCGCGGCGATATCGCGCAGAGCATTGCCAAGGATCTCGCCTCAGTCGGCAGTCCATTGTCGCGCGAGGATTTCACGCGGCACGAGGCGCTGTATCGCGAGCCACTGACCATCAAGCACTCCGTCGGCAGCCTCTACAACATGACCCCGCCGACGCAGGGCGTGGTGTCGCTGCTGATCCTGGCGATTCTCGACAAACTGGGATTGAAAGGCCTCGATCCGCTCGGCGCGGAATATGTGCACCTGTGCGTCGAGGCCACCAAGCAGGCCTTCGCCATCCGCGACAAATACGTCACCGATCCGGCGCATATGAACGTGCACGCGCAATCGCTGCTGGATGACGACATCGTTGCGGCACTGGCGATGAAAATCCGCCGTGATCGCGCCGCGCCTTGGGGCAGGAATGCGCAGCCCGGCGACACCGTGTGGATGGGCGTGATCGACGGCGAGGGCCGCGCGGCGTCGTTCATCCAGTCGATCTATCACGAGTTCGGCTGCGGCATCGTGCTGAACGAGTCCGGCGTCAATTGGCAGAACCGCGGCGCCAGTTTTTCACTCGATCCCAAGGCGCTGCTGGTGATCAAGCCCGGCAAAAAACCGTTTCACACCCTGAACCCCGCCATGGCACTGTTCACCGACGGCCGCGTCATGCCCTACGGCACCATGGGCGGCGATGGCCAGCCGCAGACGCAGTGCGCGGTGTTCACGCGTATTGCAAATTTCGGCATGAGTCCGCAGGAAGCCATCGCGGCGCCGCGCTGGCTGCTGGGCAGGACGTGGGGGAATCCGTCGGATACGTTGAAGCTGGAATCGCGGTTTGATCAGGCGGTGTTTGCGGGATTGCGGGCGCGGGGGCATGACGTGGAAGAGCTGGCCGCGTTTGATGAAAGCGTGGGACATGCGGGGGCGGTGGTTCGGGCGAAGGATGGGGGAATGACGGGGGGATTTGATCCGCGGAGCGATGGGGGCGTGGTGGGGTTTTAGGTTGCATGCCTTAAACAAACTCAGGAAGTGTGCGGATGAAAACCCCGACATATAGATGGATTTGCAAAAAATGCGGCGCCGGAAACGATGCGGGTTTGGACGAATGTGCGACATGCGGCGGCAGGCCGTCGTTTCCGCTGAGGAGATTGATCCGAGGCCTGTCAGGACGAGCGAGCCAATCAACTGGTGGCTATTTATTCCCGAAGCGCCAATTGCCGGGATGCTCGTCCTGATCGCGCCATTCTGGGCGGCAAAGCTTGCATTTGAAGGTCACACCGCGGTCGCTGTGTCTCTCTAGGGTGGTGTCGTCTTTTTTGGATATATCTGCTATCTGGGATTGCGAAATGGACGGCAGTGGCTCTTGTATGTCGCGATTCTTGGGATCATTGTTACGGGCGGTATGTCGATGTGAAACTCGTGATGCACGTTGACATTTGACTGCCATGATTTTCGTTGCACTAGGGGCTCCGTCGAATGCGTCCCCACTGTCGCCCCCGATTTATTACGGGGCCCCAATTTAACGTGCTGAGCCTGGGCCCCCGCCAAAAAACCGGGCGCCACGGTGTGTACGGAGAACAAAAACCCACCCAC
>JANNGY010000453.1:0-4866 GCA_031404095.1 Betaproteobacteria bacterium
TTCGAGCTGGCCGTCGCGCATTCTCAACTGACTGGCGATCCGAAAGTGCTCAACGCCGCGAAGCGGTTCGCCGATCACATCGACGGCATTTTCGGCCCCGGCACCACGGACCGGCATGAGTTCGGCGTCGCCGAACAGGTCGCGCGCACCGAGGCCGGTGCAATTGAAGATCACCGGCTCATCGAGGGTCAGGATTTCCGCGGCACGCTGAAATTCACGCACGACGATTGCGCCGCCGGCAGCGCGAATTTCCTGCATCAGCCAGGGCAGGTAGATCGATGGCTCGATCAGGAGAGAAAGGTGGCGCAGCGCATAGGGCACCGGGAACGGGTGCTCGCCGGGAGATAGTTCGGCCAGTGCGGGAAACAACTCGGGCCAGCGCTCGAGGTAGTAGAAGTCCTGGGCACGCACCGGCGAGCGGCGGAGGTAGTAGTTTTCGCGCCAGTTCACGCCATGGCCCAGGACCGCCTGCTTGCTGAACTCCGCATGCGACAAGCGCAGCGCATCGGAGAGTTGGGCCGCGAACGCCGGCGTTTCCTCACCGTAGCGAAACACGCTGGTTGGCGCCCACAGGCCGCCAGCGACATCGGAAGTGGTATTCGGCGGAAGGTCCTTCGCGTAGATCGTGACTTGCCAGCCGCGTTGCTGTAGCAATCGTGCGCTCGACAATCCCAGCGCCCCGCAGCCCAGCACCGCCGCGCGGCGATCCGCGATATCCGGCAACTCGCGCAGCGCGAGCATCGACGATCCCCACGAAAGGGTGATCCCGGCGCCGCCGTGGCCATAGTTGTGGATGACCAGCTTGTCGCCGAATTTTTCTCCGCGCACCACAAAACCGCCGGGCCGGAACGGCCGCAACCCCACGCGTGTGCGAACCATCTGCGCTGCGTCGATCTGCGGACGAGTGAACGGCCGAATTGATAACGGGCGGCGATAGTCGATGGGACCGCGCCAGGATGCGCAACTGCCGAGCGCGCCGCTGACGAGACCGGCGCCCGCAAGTTTCAGCCAGTCGCGTCGGGCAAGTTTTGGGTTCACGCTTTTCTTTTAGCTGTTTTGCGAAGCTGGGAAGCCATGCTTTCCCGCCCGTCACTTCGACCGAAAAATAATCTCCTTCATCCGCGCCAGTTTGGGCGACACCATCGGCACGGTGAGCATGGTGCTGGCGATGGCCATCAGCAGCAGGGCGGTGAAGGTCTCGCTGGTGATGATGCCCTTGTCGAGCAGGATATTGACGAAAATAATCATGATCAGCGCCTTGGTCTGCAGCAGCCAGCCGATGATCGAGGCTTCGCCCGGCGCCCAGCCGAGAATTTTTCCGGCCAGGTGAGTGGCCATCAATTTTCCGGCAATGGCCGCAGCCAGCAACACGCTTGCCGCCATGAACACGGCCGCGCCGCCCAACGTCCAGTTGGTCTTGAGGCCGGTGCTGAGGAAATACACCGGCATGACGACCAGCAGCACATTGTGACGCAGCATGTCCATCGCCTTCTGGTCGAACCAGTCGCTGTCCATGATGGCGCCGGCGAGGAAGGCGCCGAGCATGAAATGCAACCCGGCCCAGTCGGCGCCAAAGGCGCATACCGCCAGCCAGATCAAGCCGACGTACCAGCGATCGCGTTCCGGCAGCCACACCATCAGTTTGCGGAATGAGAAGCAAAGGGCAGAAAAGGCCAGCAGAAACGCCGCTTGCTTGCCCACCCGTTGCCAGTCCATCAGGATCAGCGCCAGCACTCCCCAGATCGCCACGTCGTCGAGACTGGCATAGCGCAAGATGCGCTGGCCGATCGGCTGGCGCAGGATGTCGAGTTTTTCCATCAGCAGGATCAGGATCGGCAGCGCGGTGACGGCGCACGCCATGCCTACGCCGAGGACAAATTGCCAGGTCGTCGCCTTGGGTCCCATCCAGCCTTCATAAATCAACAGTCCGGCGGCGGCCACGCAGCCGAAGGCCAGAGGCGTGCCCAGCGCCAGCCCGGCGGTCACGGTGCTCTCGCGCCGATGTTCCCACGCCTGCTTCAGGTCGAGTTCGATCCCGGCGATCCAGACGAATATCATCACCGCCCACCAGGCGATGCCGTTCAGCGACTGTATGACCGGCGCGCTGAAAACGAAGTTGTAATAGTCCGGAAAAACCTTGCCGAGGATGCCCGGCCCCAGCAGGATGCCGGTGATGATCTGCACCACTACCAGCGGCGCGTAGTACTCGGTCTTGCCCACCCGCCAGATCAGGTAAGGCACGGTAAAGATGATCGCCATGGCGATCAAGAAAATCTCGGTCGTGCTCATGGCTTCGTGCATGGCTCGTTCGCTGTTGTGGGCTGACGGGGATTATAGGCGGCGATCGGGTCCGGCGTTGCCGATGTCAGGCAGCGAGGACTTTGCACAAACTCCTGCCTGCGTCGTCCGCCGATGCTAGACTTTTGCACTTTGCAATCTTCCCGAAAAGTCCATGAGTGCAGGCGGCAGGTGCCATCGTAGCGTTTCAAGACTCAAGTCGCGCCGTGCCCGGCGCGAATATCCGGCCACGGCCGAACGCAAGTAGGCTTCCTGCCATGGACCAGGCCACGATTTATTGCAAGACCGCCAAGGGCTTGCAGGAGGTTGCCGAGCGCACGCACGGGCTCGAGAAGCGCGTGCGGCGCCTGCTGATCATGGTCGATGGCAGCCGGGATGTGGCGGAGCTGTCGGCGTTTGCCCGCGCCGGCGAAGTCGAGGCGACGCTGCGGCAACTTGAGGGACTCGGCTTGATCGAGCGGGCTGGATCGGAGGATCGGAAGGCAGGCCAGGTGGCGTTCGCGCCGGCCGCCAACAATCCCGCGGTTTTTGCCGTCATCAAACGTAACGCGATGGTTGAGATCCGCAAGCGGCTGGGGCCGGTCTCAAGCCTGCTGATCGATGAAATAGACAGTTGCCCGGGCCCGCTCGAATTGCGGCAAAAACTGCGCAATCTCGAGAACGCGCTGGTGCATGTCCTCGGCCCGGGAGAGGGAACAGAGCTTGCGCGCCGCATTGGCGGCGAACTGACGAAACTGGTGCCGCAGAAAAATCGGGAGGAATTACCGTGACCAGAAATGCCGCGTCGATAATTTTCGCGCAGTCAAAATAGCAGCGTGTGCACCAACTATCTCCCGGTCGTGCAGCTGAAATACCTGCGCAGCATGTTCGGCGTGGACCTTCCCGAATTCGAGTTTCATGCCGAGACCTATCCCGGCTATGGCGCGCCGGTGGTGCGCAATATCATCCTGCAGGGCGCGGGTGCGGGTGTGGGTGAGGGGCCGCAGCGCGAATGCATCGCCGCGCGCTTCGGACTGGTGCCCTATTGGTCGAAGCCGGAGGAGGTGGAGAAGCCCACGCGGCGTTTTGCCACCCACAACGCGCGCGTCGAAACGGTGGGCCAGTTGCCGAGCTTCAAGCATGCCTGGCAGCATTCGCAACGCTGCCTGATTCCGGTGGAAGCGTTTTTTGAGCCCTGCTGGGAGACCGGCAAGGCGGTGCGCTGGAAAATGACCTTGCGCGATGGCCATGTGTTCGCGCTGGCGGGCATCTGGGAGCGCTGGCATCGCGACGGCAAGGAGGTGATGAGTTTCTCCATGCTCACCGTCAATGCCGACGATCACGACATCATGAAACGCATGCACCGGCCCGGCGAAGAAAAGCGCATGCCGGTCATCATTCGGCGTGACGATTACGATCGCTGGTTGAGCGCGAATCCCGAAGAGGCGCGGCGCATGTGCCAGACGTTTCCGGCTGAAGAGATGCACGCGGCGGCGGCGCCGAAACCTGGAAAGAGCGCAAAGCCGCCACCTGATCCCGCTGATCCGGCGGAACGGGATTGAATTAGCGGATAGTTGGCACAAGGGAACGGGGACCAGGCCGCGACGCCTCGCCTGCTTATGCTCGTGTTCTCGCCGGATTCCGCCAGGTCTGTATCAGGATCCACAATTCGCCGAGCGAGACGGCCGGAAACACCGTCGCGAACGGCAGCATGAACAGCACCAGTCCCCAGCGCAATTCGCGGTCGATGATGGCATTGCCGGGCTGTTGCGGATCGACCCACGCGAGGATACGCCGGCCGCCGCGGCGCGCGTCATCGAGTTCTGCATAGCGGTCTTCCTGCCAGCTACCGATATTGTCGCCGGTGTCGGTATAGCCGACCCGCGTACCGCGATGTTCCTTGCCTTCGACGCTGTAGGTGTATGCCGCGCTCACCCGGTAAGTGGTGCTCTTGCGGCCACGCGACTCGCTCAGTTGCGCGCCTTGCACCGACGCCATCACCGGCTGCCAGGCGCGCGTTTGCAGCCAGCCGCCGGCATGCGCGCCGATTCCCGCGATGCCGACCGCGCCACCTGCGCCGAAAGCAATGATGAATAGCAAGCAGAATATCGAACCGGCAATTCTGGACGCCATGCTCGATTGCTCACGGGCCGGCGCGTGCCAGAGGTGCGTCCTAAAGCGCGACGGCGGCGTCGAACGCGGCCATGCGCCAGCCGGGCCCTTGCTGGCGGACGCGGCGCAACTGCATCTCGAAGGTGCGGCCTTCCAGCGTGACGGCCATCATCGAATTCGCGACGTAAGTACCGTCGCTGACGATCACCGAATCGGCAAAGCCGTCGTCGGCGGTGCCGGCAATCAGGATGCCCTCGGTCGGCTGCCAGCTGTTGGTGGCCTCGTCGACTCGATCCATGTTGCTGTAAATCGGCGCCTTAGACAGCACCTTGACGCCGATGAGGGTCGCGGTCGGCCGCTGCAGGTTTGATTTGCGCACCACCACGCCCAGCACACAGGGGCGGCCTTTTTCCAGGCGCACCGCGACGAGGTCATCGACATGCACCTTGCGCGCGTCCTCGTCGATCATGTCGAGCC
>JANNGY010000454.1:0-9321 GCA_031404095.1 Betaproteobacteria bacterium
AGATCGACAATCTTTACAGGGTCACCCATATCCATCACGAAAATTTCACCGGCTAAACCCATGCATCCGGCCTGCAACACGAGTTGAGCAGCCTCCGGGATGGACATGAAGTATCGCACCATGTCCGGATGGGTCACGGTAACCGGCCCGCCGTGATCGATCTGTTCCTGAAATCGTGGAATGACGCTGCCTGCACTGCCCAGTACATTGCCAAAACGCACCATTTCGAAACGCGTGTTGCTGATTTGCTGGAGCGCCTGGCAAAGCATCTCGGACAGGCGTTTGGTCGCACCCATTACGTTGGTCGGATTGACTGCCTTGTCGGTTGAGATCAGGACGAATTTCTTCACGCCATATTCGATTGCGGCGCGCGCGACCACCAGCGTGCCGAGGACGTTGTTCTGCACGGCCTCCCACGCATTACTTTCTTCCATCAGTGGGACATGTTTGTATGCGGCCGCATGAAACACCAGGGAGGGAGAGTATTGATGCATCGCCTGATTTACCCGCTTGATGTTCTTGATGTCGCCGATCACACTGGCAATCGGCAAGTTTTCGAATGCATCGCGCAGTGATTGCTCGATTTTGTACATGGCAAATTCGCTTTGCTCGAACAACACCAGCATAGAGGGCTGATACGCGGCGATTTGACGGCAGAGTTCCGAGCCGATCGAACCGCCGGCCCCGGTGACCATGATGACCTTGTCGGTGATGAGATCGTGCAGGCCGGCATCATCTAGCACGATTGGTTCGCGCTTCATCAGATCTTCGACCGCGACGCGGCGAATCTTTGCGGGAACTACTTTCCCGGGTGCGGCGGGACTCAAGGTCACACCGTTGAATTTGGGCACCGTCAAAATCGTCACGCGTGCTTTGTTGCAAACCTCGACAATGCGGCGCCGGATAGGATAGGTGACAGACGGCATGGCAATAATGACATGCTTGACCTTGAGTGAGCGAGCGGCACGCGGCAGTTCTTCGATGCTGCCGAGCACGCGCGCCCCATGCAGCAGGCGTTGACGCTTGTTCGGATCGTCGTCAAGCAATCCCATCACCCGCCAATCGGCGCTGCGGGCGAGTTCCTTCAGCAAACCAACTGCCGCGTCGCCGGCACCCAACACCAGTACCGGCGTACCCTGCTCATTGGTATTTCCGTAAAGTCGCCATTCCTTCCACGAGCGATAGCTGATGCGGCTGCCTGCCATCAGGGTGATCAACAACAGTGACTGGATGAAGAAATGAGCAAACCCCAGCCAATTCATCCAGTTGGCCGCCCAGAGAGCCAACGCGGTTGTGCATGAACCCGCCAACACGCTGACCACGATGCGCTGCACGTCCGGCAGACTCGCATATCTCCATAGTCCCTGGTACATGCCAAAGAGCGTGGATATTGTTGCCTGCAACGGGATCGCCAACGCCAGCACCAGGCCCAGCGCGACAACTTGCGCATCGCGATGTTCAGTTTGATACTGGGAAAGCAGAAGGAAGGTGATGGACCATGACAGCACCAGCATCACGGTGTCGTGACAGAACGCCAGAACCGCGCGTTCGTTGAATGAAAACCTTTTCATTTGACCCCAGGGGTATCTTCTGTTTGATTTTTTTGATGTTGGTAGAAGCGCCACTCCAGATACAGCAACAACGACACGTATGTTATCACCCAGAAACTGACCATTGGATACAGGAGGGGACTGTTTTGTGCGAGCAGTGCAGAAGCCGTACTCCCGAGCATTAGAAAATAATACGAAATAGTTGTCCTGCGGTGACTCCAACCCAAAAGAATGAGGCGTTGGTAATAGTGCTCTCGGTGGGCGATCCAAATCCTTTCGCGCCGAAAAAACCTCTTCAACAGAGTGACCGTCGCATCCACAATGAATGGCGAAAACACGAGAACGCCAAACCAACAGGGCCAAAGATCCAATAGATATCCCTGAATACCGATAGCGGCCGCCAGAAAACCGATGGGCACCGACCCGGCGTCGCCCATGAACACCCTTGGCACAGGAAAATTGAAGAAGAGAAAGCCAAGCGCTGCGCCCGACACGGCAGCGGACACTGCGCCGATGGCCGCACCGTGCGCAGGGCTCATATTGGCGGCAATGGCATAGCCACCAAAACCGATCAGCGCCATGCCGCCGGCCATGCCATCCGCACCGTCCATGAAGTTGAACAGGTTGGTCATCCAGCAAATTGCCGCTATGGCGGCAATCGCGGCGGCAAAATTATCAACAGTGACGGCCGCAGTCGTTCCCAGCCAGACGAGCGTAACGAGAGTCGCTGCTGCCACGTGAATCATCAGTCGCAGCAACACCGGCAGGTGGGCCCGGTCATCGAGTATCGATACTGACGCCAGACCTGCCGCCATCAGCAGGAGTGTCAGTGGAAGGTCATCAAGGCGCGATAGAACCAGCACAACAACCACAGCCAGCAATATTGCCGCGCCGCCGATGCGCGGTGTCGGGCGAATATGCAAAGAGCGGTGATTTGGCCGATCGAGTGACCAGTCCGCCATCGCGCTGCGGCGCAGCAGCATGACGAGGCCCGCGGAAAGCGCGATAGAGATAAAGAATGTCGCAATCAACAAAACTGTTTCCCGTTACCCGGTCAATCCATCGGCGAATTGGTGGCTGGATTCAATGGAGAGAAAAAACAAACGGGCACCCAAGGGTGCCCGTCAAGGTTGTGACCGGCAAGTTTATGGGCAGGTCGTTTTACGCGTCACGGAAATTGTCGCCGCGTTGGCGCCGTCATTGACGGTTAGAACTACAGCTGTTCCGATTGCGCCGCCTGCGCCGCCTGCATTAATAGTGGTCGTGAAATTGCCGGATCCCGAAGTGGGAACCGCCGCCGCCAAGGCAGGATTGCTGGAGTTAATCACTTTGTTCGAGTTGCCGCCTGAGATGCTGATCACGGCGCTTCCGGTATCAGGGATGCAGACTGCGCTGGGTGCTGCCGCAAGCGGCAACACGGGTGTCGCCGTTCCAGGGGTGGTCGTTACGTCGATTGTGAAGAAAGCGCCCGCCGCATCGGTAATCACGACATTGCCCGGATTCAGGCAAAAGTTCGGGTTGAAAATCTGCACCGAAAACGCGTCACCACTCCTTGTCACAATAGGAGGTGTGATCGAAATCGAGTTCGGAAAAGTTGTACCCGCGGTATAGGGCGGCTTGCCACCAAAAACGAATACGTTGACAAACCCGGTGCCGCACGCCGCTGTGGTGGCGCCGCCAAGACTGATTGAGGCCGGCAACGCCGAAAGCGCGACGTTTGAACCGTTAGAATTCTTGATAACAAATGTGATATCCCGGTAAGCGCCGGTGACGACGTCAGTCAGCCGGAACTGGGCATACTGCGTAATGGCACTGGGGGTCACGCGGATGCGGGCGGTGACGCCGCCAGCCGAATCGGCGGTGGATGTCACGGTCGGGCCGGTAATGCCGGTGCTGTCAAGAATGAATGCGAACGCACCGAAATTTGCGGTCAATCGCATCTGCTTGTTGGCGTAGCGCAGTCCGTTGGAGATCGGAACCAAAGAAATCAGTGAATCCTCGCCCGCGCACGCCTCGGTGCCGGTCGTCGAGCCGGCGCCGGAACAGTTTGCCGTCGTGGTCACCGACAGGCCATAACCGGTCAGGAAATTCTGGATGACATTAAAGGTGGCGGTGGTTTGCGTGCCGTCCGCATCGCGGGCGGTAAGTATCACCGTGCGCGAGGGTACAACATTGGGATCGGTTTGCGGATCAACCACGCCGGGCTGATTCGGGACGGTCGTAAAGGTATTTCCACTCATCGTAAAGTTCAACGGCATGACAGTCTGTTCGCTGGACGTCACGAAATAGGGAGGTCTGCCGCCCGCCACGTTTAACGTTACCGGCACGTTCGCATAGAGCGATCCGGTGCTGGGCAGAATGGTAAGCAGGCCGTTCGTCAACGGATTTCCACCCGTTGTGCCACCCCCGCCACATGAGACCAGCAAGGCAGTCATCGATCCCAACAGCGCGGCAATTGCACCCCGCTTTGCCAGACCACTCAAATTGCCTAAGTAATTGTTTATCGCCACGATGGTGTCCTCATGTCTTCAGTTCTTGGTCGGGACTTCTGAGCCCCCAATTTAGCCAGTTTACTTAAAAATTATGGCCTTACCTCGTTTTATTAAAGCGCAACTTGCAGTTCGATGCAAGAGTTTTTTTGTCGGCCTTTGGATGCTTTGCCCAGACTACGTTGTCGAAATTGCCGCCTAGGCGGGCTTTGCATCGTCAAACACACATGTGTAAAGGGCGGTCCGGCCATAAAAGATTAAAAAATCATGGGGTTGATGATTATCCTGCGTATCGGCAACGCACCCTGTTGAAAATACCCATGCTTACGGGCAAGTACGTTGTGTATTCACGGTTATTGTCTTGGGAAGCGCGCTTCCTGCGCCAACTGCAACGGTAGCCGCAACTGGAGTGGTGGCTAAGGCACCGCTTCCGACGTCACCGTTGCCCCGAACGAGCGTGATTGTGGTGCCACTAACAGTTGCGGTGAGGGCTGTCGTGGGAGAAAGCCCCGTTCCGATTGACGTCGTCACGGTTGGTGCCGGCGTTCCGGGATTGGTGATAACCGCAAGCACCTGCGCCGATTGTCCGCATCCGAGTGCAACTGTGTCCGGCGAAAGGTTAATCACCGGCGTCGGTTGAGTGCCTGTTCCCTGGGCGATCGTGAGTGTTGGCTGGATGCTGAGGCCAGTTGCATCCGTGACCGTAAAGCTGACTTTGCCACATGTGGCGGGTGAAAAGGGAGGCGGGAAAGAAACCGTGAACCGGCTTGGATTTTCGACCGCGGTTCGGGGCGGAAATACATTGGCCATCGCCGGGGCAGACGAACGAATATCGTACGGCGGCGTGCCGCCGAAAATCAGGTAATCCACGCTTCCGCTTGGGCAGTTTCCGGCAAAGGAGCCGGTGACCGTCCATTCCGGTGGAACGGTCACGAATTCCCCGCCACTGACGGTCGATTGCTTGATGTAGAAGGTCGCAATTCGGAATGCGCCCGTCAACACATCGGTGGCACGAATCGTCGCAATTTGCGGAGACGCGCCGGTATCGGCGCGCAAGACAGTTGTCGCGCGCCCCGACTCGTCGGACGTGACCGTTATCGTTGTCGAAAAGGCTGTCTGGGCAATATCGACTGGAAAACGATAACTTCCCTGCACCACCTCAAAGCGCACACTTCTGCCGCGAGCCGGTGCGCCAAACTGGCTGACAGTGAGACTGGCTGTGCCAGATTGTCCGGCACAAATCATTCCAGCCCCCGCACAAGTCGGAAATTCCGGTGGCGCCGTGCCCGTGATGGTGATGTCGCCGTTGATGAGATTCGGCTGAATGGTAATACTGGAAGTTGCGGTCTTTCCGGCCTGATCCATCACGGTAATGGTGACGCTTTGATCTGTCGAAACGGTGGCTGGTGTCAACACAAATTGCGCGTCAGAGATCGGCGCCGTCGGCACGGGAAGCAGCGTCGCGTTACTCGAGGTTATTTGATACGGCACTCTGGCGCCGCCCCCGGAAATGGCAAAGGTGGCGGGTACACCTGAGTAAGCGGTTGCGCTTGACGGCGATACAACGAACGCAAGCGTCGGATCACTTGACGATGAAACGGCTCCACTCCCACAGGCGTTGAGCAGTACCGCGACGCATGCAGTGAGGAGTAAGACTGCGCCACGCCCAATCATACTGTTCTTCTTCACAAATACTCCCTTTCTGGTGTTCAAGCTTCACAACAACAATATTGCAAAAGTACTTGCCAGCGTTGGGATTCTATCAAAGCGTCGCGTTCGAATCATTATCCTCGCAAGGTAACTTAAGCGCCACCGGTCCAGAGCATTTCGCCCCACCAGACAAATTTGTTGCACCGCGCAAAATCCGGCGTTATCATGAAAACATTCCGGAATAGTCTTTCTGTATCAGCGTGTTGGGTGGCTTTATCAAGCGTCCCGTCCGTCGAAAAACTGCGGGGCCACAAGCCTCTGGTTCCCGGTAACAACCACGCAGTGCGGTATTGCAGCTGAACCTCGTTACAGCGCATATTGCACCTTGTTACCCTGTTTTTCTCGGAGAATTTGGCATGTCTCAGGAAGTCGCTGCATTGACTGCGGTGTCTCATGCGCCCGCGTCGCCACCCGCCAAGCCGGCGGCACAAGGTCTCTACGATCCGCGTTTCGAGCATGATGCGTGCGGTGTCGGATTCATCGCCAACATCAAGGGCAAACGCTCCCATTCGCTGGTTGAACAGGGACTTAAGATCCTCGAAAACCTGTCGCATCGCGGTGCCACCGGTTATGACCCGTTGCTGGGAGATGGCGCGGGTATCCTCATTCAGCTTCCAGACCAGCACTTGCGGCGCGTTTGCGGCAA
This sequence comes from Betaproteobacteria bacterium, assembly GCA_031404095.1. Lineage (GTDB taxonomy): Bacteria > Pseudomonadota > Gammaproteobacteria > Burkholderiales > Usitatibacteraceae > UKL13-2. The sequence continues at coordinate 6,396 of JANNGY010000454.1, forward strand.
GCAAGGCATGACGTTGCCGGCGATCGGTCAATATGGCGTCGGCATGGTGTTCCTGCCGCGCGAACCGGCGTCGCGGATGGCCTGTGAGCAGGAAATCGAGCGCGCCATTCATGCCGAGCGTCAAATTCTGCTGGGTTGGCGCGATGTGCCGACAGACAACCACGGCCTGTCGCCTGCAACCATTGCAGTTGAGCCGCTGATTCGCCAGGTGTTCGTGGCGCGCGGATCGAGCGACATGAGCCAGGACGACCTCGAGCGCAAGCTGTACATCATCCGTAAACGATCCGGCCATGCCATCCAGGCGCTGAGCCTGCGCCACGGCAAGGAATTTTACGTGCCGTCGTTCTCAACGCGCACCATCGTCTATAAAGGGATGTTGCTTGCTGACCAGGTCGGCAAGTACTTTGTGGATTTGCGGGATCCCACAATGTTGACGGCGCTGGCGCTGGTGCATCAGCGGTTTTCGACAAACACGTTTCCGACCTGGGACCTCGCGCATCCGTTTCGCATGATTGCGCACAACGGCGAGATCAACACCTTGCGCGGCAACGTGAACTGGATTCGCGCCCGGCAACAGGCGATAGCCTCGCCGGTATTGAAGGACGACCTGAAAAAAATATGGCCGTTGATTTACGACGGGCAATCCGATTCCGCCAGTTTCGACAATTGCCTGGAAATGCTGGTGATGGGCGGCTATCCGCTGGCCCACGCGATGATGATGATGATTCCGGAAGCCTGGAGCGGCCACAAGCTGATGGACGAAGATCGTCGCGCATTCTACGAATACCACGCGACGCTGATGGAGGCCTGGGACGGACCGGCAGCGATGGCATTTACCGACGGCCGGCAGATCGGCGCGACGCTAGACCGCAACGGGCTGCGCCCGGCACGCTATGTGCTGACCGATGACGATATCGTCGTGCTGGCGTCGGAAGTCGGCGTGCTTGACTTTCCTGAATCGAAAATTGTCAAGAAGTGGCGCCTGCAGCCGGGCAAGATGTTTCTGGTCGACATCGAGAAGGGCTGCATTGTCGACGACGAACAACTGAAGCGCGAATTGGCGACGGCCAAGCCCTACCGCGAATGGGTCGAACAGGCGCGTATTCGCTTGCAGGATTTGCCCGATCCGGCGCCGGCAGAGAAATCCAGCGTACCGCTGCTCGATTTGCAGCAAGCGTTCGGCTACACGCAGGAAGACCTGAAGGTCATTTTGGCTAACATGGCAAAGGCCGGTATCGAGGCCACTGGTTCGATGGGCAACGATTCGCCGCTTGCCGTCATGTCCGACAAGCCGCGCAATCTTTATCACTACTTCAAGCAATTGTTCGCGCAGGTGACCAATCCACCAATCGACCCGATTCGCGAGGAACTGGTGATGTCGACCGCGATCACGATCGGGCCGCGGCCCAATCTGCTGGACATCCACCACACCGACCCGGGCCAGTGGCTTGAGGTTGCGCAGCCGGTGCTCACCGCCGACGACATGGAGAAAATTCGCCATATCGACATGTTTACCGGCAACCATTTTCGCAGCCATGAACTGGATATCACGTATCCGGCGACATGGGGCACCGAGGGCATTGAGGCAGCGGTCGCGTCGTTGTGCGCGCACGCCGAAGATGCGCTGCGTCTTGGTTACAATTTGCTGATCGTCACCGATCGAAAGGTCGATGCCGATCATGTGGCGATACCCGCCCTGCTGGCGGTTGGCGCCGTCCATCAACATCTGGTGCGAAAGGGTCTGCGCACATCGACTGGACTGGTCGTGGAGACTGGCAGCGCCCGCGAAGTCCATCACTTTGCACTGCTCGGCGGCTATGGGGCGGCCGCCGTTCATCCCTATCTGGCGCTCGAGACGCTGCATAACATGGGCGATTACCTTCCGGGCATGGACCCGAAGGAAGCCGAACAGAAATATATCAAGGCGATATCCAAGGGACTTCTGAAGGTGATGTCGAAGATGGGCATCTCGACCTATCAAAGTTACTGCGGCGCGCAGATTTTTGAAGCAGTGGGCCTGTCGAGCGAGTTTGTCGGAAAATATTTCACCGGAACCGCAACCAATGTCGAAGGCATCGGTATCTTTGAGATTGCCGAAGAGGCGATTTATCAGCATCACAAGGCGTTCGGCGACGATCCGGTCTTGCGCACCCAGCTCGACACCGGGGGTGAATACGCCTATCGGGTACGCGGCGAAGAGCACATGTGGACGCCAGATGTGATCGCCAAATTGCAGCATTCGACCAAGGCGAACTCGTATTCCACTTACAAGGAATACGCGAGACTCATCAACGACCAGACCCGGCGCCATATGACGTTGCGCGGATTGTTTGAACTCAAGGCTGCCGGCACTCCGGTTCCTATTGAGGAAGTTGAGCCGGCCAGGGAAATCGTCAAACGCTTTGCAACCGGCGCAATGTCGCTCGGTTCCATTTCGACAGAGGCGCACACCACGCTCGCGGTGGCGATGAATCGAATCGGCGGTAAGTCGAATACCGGCGAAGGCGGTGAGGACCCCAAGCGTTTCATTCCGGTGCAGAAGGTGGGGGAGACGCTCAAAAGCAAGCTTGGTGACGCCGTCGAAACCGATATCCGCCTTCAACCGGGTGATTCGCTGCGTTCGCGAATCAAGCAGGTGGCGTCGGCGCGATTTGGCGTCACGGCCGAGTACCTGAATTCCGCCGACCAGATCCAGATCAAGATGGCGCAGGGCGCCAAGCCCGGCGAAGGTGGACAATTGCCGGGACACAAGGTCTCCGAATACATCGGCAAGCTGCGCTTCGCCACGCCCGGAGTTGAGTTGATTTCTCCCCCGCCGCATCACGACATCTATTCGATCGAAGATCTGGCGCAGCTGATCCATGACCTGAAGAACTGCAATTCCCGCGCTTCGATTTCCGTGAAGCTGGTGTCGGAGGTCGGGGTG
>JANNGY010000455.1:0-21656 GCA_031404095.1 Betaproteobacteria bacterium
GACTGCGTATCGTTGACTGCAACCGAGGAAATTTTCTCGCCTTTGGATACGTCCCTGGTCTCCTTGAGCATGATCGCCTTGGTCGGGCAGCGGGCGATCACGTCGTTCACCAGCTCGTTCATGCCGTGTTTGGCGAACCACTTGCGGGCCAGGCCCTCGTCGGTGCGCATGTTGTCGCGCCAGGTGCCGATGACGGCCATGTCGGCACGCTGGATGGAATTCATGCAATCGTTGGCGCAGCCGGAGAACTTGAACTTGAATTTGTAGGGCAGCGCCGGACGATGAATGTCATCGGTGAAGGTATTGAGGACCGTCCGGTGGGCCTTGGCTTCGTCGTAGCAGGACTGCTCGCAGCGCGCGGCGCCGACACACGACATTGAGGTACGCAATGCGGGACCCGCGCCGCCCAGATCGAATCCGAGTTCATTGATGGCGTCGAATGCATCCTGCACCTTGGCCGTCGACGCGCCCTGGAACATGATATCGCCGCTCTGGCCGTGAAAGGCGATCAGGCCGGAGCCGTGTTCTTCCCAGACATCGCACAGTTTCCGCAGGATGTCGGTGTTGTAATGCATGCCTGGCGCGGGTTGCACGCGAAGGGTGTGGAATTCCTTCGAGTCGGGAAACATGCCGGCGACTTCGGAGAATCGCGGAATCACGCCGCCTCCGTAACCAAACACGCCGACAGTGCCGCCTTTCCAGTAGCCTTTTCGCGTCTTGTACGAGTGTTCGAGCTGTCCTACCAGATCGACCATGTAGTCGCTTTTGTCGGCAAGGCGCTTGAGTCCGGTGACGAAGCTGGGCCCGGGCCCGGATTCGAGTTGGTCAAGCATCGGCGTATCGTGCGGTTTCTTGGCCATCCTGGTTTCTCCTGTTTCTTCGTCCTGATCGGCTCAAAGCATGAATGCGGCGGAGCGGCCACGACACAATGGCATCGCAACGCGGCCCAGCTCACACACTGGCCACCCGATTTTGAAATATGGTATCCCTTGTTGCGCCGCAAGGTCGATAGACCGCATAGGGAGTGGCGATACTACCCGGATGGGGTATGGCCGCCTGCCCGTCCCGGCTATAGACGCTGGCCACCTCCCTTTGGCCCAATAGCGGGATCGAAGCGCGCCTGCAAACGCGGTGCCGGTGAAGCCTGCCGCCGCCGCGTGCGCCAGGTGCGAGCGATCATGAAGCCCGGCGGGAACGCGGCCGATGGGAGAGAATCGGAATCGGCACGGGGTGCGTGCCGCAGCCTCGCCAAACCGGAGGATTCATGCCCGAAATCAATTCGCTGTGCAAACTCAAGGTGCCGCTGGGCGGACAGGAGATCGAATTGCAGCAGCTTGATCACGATGGCGGCGGCATGAGCCTGATGCGAATTCGCATCCGCGAGCGATCCCGATTCACGGTCTTTGAAATTGACCCCCTGACGGCGCGAGACTGGGGGAAGGCGATGACCCAATGGGCGGCGCAGCACTTGCCGGATTGAGCGCGCAAACCTGCGCGCAGGAAGACCGCATGCTGGACCTTGCGTTCGCGGTCAGCGGCCGCGCCCTGCCCGTCGATCATCGTCATGCATTGCGTGACGCGGTCGGCTCCGCGTTATCGTGGTTCGGCGAGGAAGCCGGTGTCGCCATCCACCCCATCAAGTCGGCACGCAGCGACGACGGCGCGCTGCTGCTTTCCACGCGTTCGCGCCTGGTGTTGCGCGTCCCCAAGGAAAGGCAGGCGGCGGCGCGGAAACTTGGCGGACAGGTGCTGGAGCTGGATAGTGTCGAGGTCATCATCGGCGCTTCTACACCGCGTCCCCTGTTGGGCCACGGTACCGTGTATGCGCATCTGGTCACCGGCGATATCGACGACGAAGCCGGCTTCACGGCAATGATTCGCGCCGAACTGGAAACGCTCGGCATCCGCGGCGACGTCATCTGCGGGCGGCGACAGTCCATTGGCACGGGCAGCCGGATGCTGCGCGGCTTCAGTGTGATGGTGCATGGCCTGACGCCGTCGGCCTCGCTGCTTTTGCAGGCGCGTGGCACCGGTTGCGACATGAAACTGGGCTGTGGCATTTTCGTCCCGCATCGATCTGCCGCGGCGGCGGGCGCCTAGTGTCGTGGCTTGCCAATTTCAATACCTGATATGAGGAGCACACATGACATATATCGTTGATGGCCTGGAACTGGAAACCGACGATCAAGGCTACCTCCTGGAAGCCAATATCGCTGAAGGAGTCGCCGAAGCGATTGCGGCGGCGGAAGGCATTACCCTCACGCCCGGGCACTGGGAGATCATCCGCTACCTTCGCGAGGAGTACCAGAACAACGGCCACACGCCGAATTTTCGCAACATGCTGAAGGGAGTCAACGAATTCCGTCCCGAGGCCGACAGCAAGTATCTCTACGCATTGTTTCCGCTCGGACCGGCCAAGCAGGCAGCCAAGGTGGCCGGCTTGCCGCAACCGCTCGGCAAGGGAGGGTACTGACACCCATGCGCGTCAAGGCCCAATGGTTCAAGCAGGATCGGCTCCGGCCCCCGGAGGAGATGGCGGGTGCGATGGCGTTCATCATCTGGCGCGCCGGGATCAATACCGTCAAGCAGATGCGTGAAGCCGATTTCGATATCGATCCCGGCCCCGCCTACTTTTCATTCATGCGCGAAGTCCTGATCTTCATGGCGATGGTGGCGGATCGAATCGCCTACGAACAGATCGACGCCGACGCGCGCGCGCGCTTTACCACCGAGGTTGCACACCGCGTGGCCGCGATCCTCGAAGAAAATGAAGTCCGCCTGATCGGCCCCGAGCGCGAACATCACTGCCGGCGGCAATTCATCGAGCTCTACAATGAGCGTGCGTCGGACTACGCGACCTTCGCCTTTGCCGACGGCAGTCCCGATTTCGCGTTCCTTCGTTACCTCGGCGCGTGCGTCACGGCGCTGGTGCCGCCGAAAGACCAGACATGGGCAATGGACCAGATTGTCGCCATCGAGGGGCCGGACGCCGTTGAATCGATCAGGAAAGGCATGCGCGGCCTGTTTGCGCCACCCCGTGAGCACCCCGCGCGCCGCCATGGCGGCAACGACGAATGAGACACGAGCCGCGGATCATGCCAGCCGGCACTTTTGACCCTGACAACCAGGCCGCTGCCGGGGCTTACGCGCGCTGGCGTGACGCCAGGCTTGCCGCCCTGCCGGCGTCCGCCGCCGAGCTGATCGTCGAAGTCCGCGACCCGCGCGCGCTCAGCGCGATCGAGCATGCCGCCATCGCCGCCAGGCTGCAGCGCGCCAACATGGTCATTTATGCCTCGCGAATTGACGCCGAAGACAAAGCCATCCCGATGGCGCTTGGTCGTCAGTTCGGTCTCACCCGGCTCGATGGCAACTGGCTCGCCGACGAAGACAGGATCACGCAGATCGCCGTCAACAGCGACGCATCGCATCGCGATTACATCCCCTATACCTCGCGGTCGATGAACTGGCACACGGATGGCTACTACAACGATCCCGCGCGGCCGATTCATGCCATGCTCTTGCACTGTGTGCGGCCGGCCCGGAACGGCGGCGAAAACATGTTGCTCGACCACGACATCGCCTATATTCGCATGCGCGAACACAATGCGGATTTCGTGCGGGCGATGATGGCGCCCCGGGCCATGACCATTCCTGCCCGCGAGGACGACGACGGCGTGGCGCGCGCCGCGGTCACGGGCCCGGTATTTTCCAGCCATCCGCGATCGGGGAGGCTGCATATGCGTTACACGGCGCGCACCCGGAGCATCGAGTGGGCCGGCGACGCAACCACGGCCGCGGCGGCAGCGTGGCTTCGCGAGCTGCTCGCGTCGGCAACGGCGGGCAAGGTGCGTGTGCGACTCGAGGCCGGCATGGGCCTGCTGTGCGCCAACGTGTTGCACGAACGATCCGGGTTTGAGGATGATCCGGCCGCGCCGAGGCTACTCTATCGGGCCCGCTACTTCGACGAGATCGGCAACGTCAGTGCCAGTCCGGCATTGACGCCGCAAAGGAGGCAGGCATGTCCGGCACGGTAACAGTGTGGCGCGCGGCGCAGCTGGTGGGTATTGCGCGAGGCACATTGACCGCCAAAGTGCGTGCCGGCGAATTGGTCCTGAGCGAGGGGCAGATCGCCATCGATGACCTGTTGCGCCTGTACCCGCAAGCCAAGCTCGAAGACTCTGGCATGCTGGAGCGGGTGTTGCGCATCAAGGATGAATCGTTCGGCAAGCGGGTTCGCGAGCGCGTGCTGCCGAGCCAGGAGGTGCTGGCGCAGCGCCTTTTCGGGCAGACGCAGGAACTCGCCGATGTGCGCCGTCACTTGCAGCAGTACCATCGCCTCGTCATTGACTTGCAGGCGCGGATACGTGCGCTGGCTGCCGGGACGCCAGATGCCGCCGCGAATGCGCAATTCGCGGATCTCGAGCGGCGCCTTACTCAGGGACTTTCGGAGGTGCTTGCCATGGAATCCGTCGATCCACTCACCGTCATGGATGAGATGCTCAATGTGGTCTTCGCACGCGTCAAGGTGCGGCCAAGCGGCCGCGAGTTCGTCGTCGAAGGCCACGCCACGCTGCTGCAGGCCGGCCTGCTTGCGGGCCTGTCGCTCAACTATGGCTGCGGCAACGGCAGCTGCGGGCTGTGCAAGGCGCGCGTGGTATCGGGTGAAACCATCAAGGTGCGCCACCACGATTACCCGCTTTCCGAGGCCGAGAGATTGCAGGGCCACGTGCTGCTCTGCGCGCACACCGCGGCGAGCAGCGAGGTGATGATCGAAACCCTTGAGGCGCATGGCCCGCAGGACGTGCCCGCGCAGCAGATCGTCACCAAAGTCCGCGCCGTCAAGGCATTGGCGCCCGACACCATGCTTTTGCACTTGCAGACGCCGCGCACCGACCGGCTGCGTTTTCTTGCTGGCCAGTCGATCACGCTGGGGCTCACCGCCACCGACGAATTTGCCTGCAGTACCTATCCGGTCGCGAGCTGCCCCTGCGATGATCGCAACCTGCATCTGTACGTCGCGCGTAACGGCGATGATCCCCTGGCCGTCGCGCTGTTCGCGGGCACGATCAAGGCCGGCGATGACATCACCGTGTGGGGACCCAGCGGCGACTTTGTCCTTGCGGAAGGCCGGCGGCCGCTGGTCTTTGCCGCTTGCGATACTGCGTTCGCGCCAGCCAAAAGCCTGATCGAACATGCGATGGCGGTGGACGCGGCGCCGTCAATCTCTCTCTACTGGCTGGCGACGCGCGCGGATGGCCACTTCCTGGCCAACCAGTGTCGCGCGTGGTCGGCCGCGCTCGACCAGTTTGAATACGCGCTCTTCAACGATGCCGATGCGGCAGCCGGTGCGCGGCAGCTCGCCGCGGCCATGCATGTCGACCTGATCGATATCCAGTGCGATTTCTACCTGTCCGGCCCGGCAGCTTTCGTTTCGACCCTGCAAGGCGAATTGCGCGCCGCCGGTGTGCCTGCCGAACAGATATTTACGAGCCAAACGGATGCATGAGGAGAGCATCATGCCCATGCCGCTCCGGCCATCTTCCGCCATGGCGCCGGAGCCTTCCGCGGGGGGTTGCGGCGGTGGCGAGTCCTTTGCGTTGATGGTGGTCGGCGAGAGCATGGCGCCCGAATTCCGGAATGGCGAGATCATCATCATCGAGCCGGAAGGCCTGGCAATCGACGGCTCCTATGTGCTGGCCTGCCTCGATGGCGAATGGACGTTCCGCCAGCTGGTCCGCGCCGCGCCAGGATGGCGTTTGCGCGCGGTCAACCCGGCCTTTCCGGAACTGCCGATCGCCGACCTCGCGCCGATCAAGGGTGTCATCACCCAAGCCGCGCAGCCAGGGCGGCGGCGAGCCACCCGCCGCTACGTCTGAACGCCGCACCGGCCGGAACCCCGCACATGCCCTATTTTGTTTACCGCGTTACGCGCGCTCCTTTACTCCACCTCGACAAACTCGCGGTCTTCAGCAAATTTCCGGACGCATCGCAACACGCCAAGGGGCTGCGAGCCGGCACCGATCCTGCCCGCGAGCAGATCAGGGTTATTCACGCCGAGACCGAGCTTCACGCCGAGGATCTGTTATCGCAACTGCGCGATGCCAATCCCGGCAGCGGCGCGGAGGAGTAGCCGCCCACGCCGGCGATCGTCCGAAGCACGGCACAGGCCTGTCGCGGCCGGCGCACCAAATCAATTCGAACACCCACCAACAACGGAGAACCAGAATGATGCGATCGATACGAGTACAGGCAGTAGTTTGGGCGCTGCTGCTGATCGGCACGGGAAATGTGCTGGCGGATGACGTAACCCAGAAACCCTTCGTGCTGGGATCCCGGGGGGCGGGAACGGTGGCGGAGAAAGTGTCGCAGGCCAAAGCGGCATTGGCAATGGCCGGCTTCACCGTGGTCGGTGACTATTCACCCTACGCCGACGCGGCCATCCTGGTCGTCACCAGCGATGCACTTAAAAAGAATGCGGCGGATTCCGAGCACGGTGGATATGGCGCGATACAGCGGGTGTCGATCACCAGGGTAAAGGACGAAGTTCAGGTGAGCTATACCAATCCTGTCTATATGGCGAATGTCTATCGCATGAAAGGCGACTTGAGCGGTGTCGCGAGCGCATTGGCCACCGCGCTGGGCAGGGTGGAAGAATTCGGCGCGAAGGGCATGACTGCCAGGAAAGCGCGAACCTACCACTACATGATCGGCATGGAATATTTTGACGAACCGGATTTGCTGGCCGAGTATGCGGGCCATGAGGAGGCCGTTCAGGCGGTGGATGCAAAACTGTCGGCCAACCGCAACGGCGTCAGCAAAGTGTATCGAGTGGACATTCCCGGCAAGAAGGAAAGCGTGTTCGGCGCCGCGATGAAGGGCCCCACCGAAGCCGACCGGAATATGGATGACCGTTACATCATGAGCGAAATCGATTTTCGCGACATCAAATCCACAGCTCATCTGCCCTATGAGGTGCTGGTGGCCGACGGCAAGGTCTACGCCTTATACGCGCGCTTTCGCATTGCCATCAATTTCCCCGACTTGAGCATGATGGGCAAGAACAGTTTCATGAATATCATGAAAACGCCGGACGCGATCCGCGACGTCTTGAAAAAGACCGTGCAGAAATAGTGGCTGGTATTTCCGACTGGCCGATTGCGGCTGCTTGCCGCAACCGGTCAACGACTGCGCGTCCGGGTCCGAGCCGGCAGCGCCTTGAGGCCACTGGCAGCGGAGGGTAGTTTCCAGTCGTCCGCCGCCAGCGGGTGTCGTGATTGTCCGCTGCCCTTGGATTGCGTGCTGACCCTGAAGCTCTGCACAACATCGAGGAGCTGGCGCCCATGCTGTTCGAATTGCGCCGCCGTGGCGCTGGACTGCTCGGTCAGGGCCGCTCGTTGCTGTGCCGATTCCTCCAGATGTACGATCGCCTGGTGCACTTGTTCAAAGCCGACGCTTTGCTCGCGCGACGCGAGCTGGATCCCGGCCATGAGTTCAGACACATGTTGAATGCGTTCGACAATCGTGGCCATCGCCTTGCCGGCTTTGTCTGCGAGTTGGCCGCCGATCTGCCCTCTCGTCACGTTTGCCCTGATCAGCGCCTTGACATCCCTGGCCGCGGCCGCGCTGCGCTGTGCGAGCGCCCGCACTTCGGCGGCGACCACGGCGAAACCGAGCCCCTGCTCGCCGGCACGCGCCGCTTCCACGGCGGCGTTGAGCGCCAGAATATTGGTCTGAAAGGCGATTGAATCGATCAGGCGGACGATGTCCTCGATCTGGCCGGCCGAATCGTTTATCTCCTCCATCGTTGAGATCACCCGGTCAACAACGTTTCCACCTTCCGTCGCCGCACCCGTCGCCGACATCGCCAGCGTACTCGCCGAAGTGGCGCTGTCAGCGTTTTGCTTGGCCGATGTTGTCACCTCATCGATGGTGGCGGCCAATTGCTCCAATGCCGCGCCATCGCGTTCCGTCCGTTCCGCCAGATGCCGGTTGCCGGCGACAATTTCCTTCGTGCCGATGCTGATCGATTCAGACGCGTCGCGCACCCGCGCGATGTTGCCATCGAGTTTTTCGACAAAACCGTTGAATGAACGGGAAATGGCGCCGAATTCAGCGGCAAATTCCGGCAGGCGCTGAGTGAGATCGGCTTCGCCGGCGCGCAGATTGTCCGTGGCTTGCAACACTTGCTGAAGCGGACGGGTGATGCCGCGGACCAGCGCCCACGCGATGAGCATGGCGATGGCAGACACGATTACCGTCAGCACCGAGATCAGCGTTTTCGCTGTCTGCACCAGCCGGGTGACTTGCTGCGATGCCAATGCAGTTTGCGCGGTATTGATGCTATCCAGGCGCGCCAGGGCGCTGCTAACCGGCGTTTCGAGCGCGCTTATCTTGTCTATAATCCCCGTCGCTTCGGCGGTGTCGGCGTGTGCGTTCAGACGCGCCGCGAATTCAGCGTAGCGCTTGACGTGATCCGAAAGTTCCGCCAGCGCCTTCGCCTCGTCGGGCGAGACCCGTCCGGCATGCTGATAGCGGTTGGCGGATTCAGCGAGGAGTCGAATTTCCTCGGATACGCCCTGGCGGGCATCCGATTTCTGGCGAAGTTGGCGACCGGCCAGGTTGTTTGCGCGCTGCAGGTGGATGGCGGCGCCGGCCACCGAGGCTTTCTTTTCCGCGATGACCACGGCGTAATCGTTCCACTCTCCCTCGATCAAGTGAATCATGATCCAGCAGAAAAGGCCGGCGCCGATAACGGCCACAATCATGAAGCCGAAGCCGACCCCGATTTTGGTGCTGACAGACAACTTTGACAGGTTCACGAGCAGTCCTTTCGCAAGTCACCGCATTGGCAGCGACGTTGGTTCATTGTCGGCTGGAAGGCAGTGGCGGGTCGATTACGTCACAACATCGTGAATGTCTCGGTGGATTCGTTGTAGCGCACCAGCGCGTACCACAACATCAGCAAGGCGGCGCCAATGAGCAGTGTCGCGCCCCAGCTGCCGAGCATGTCGGGCAGGTAGGCCTGCACGCCGACCCGTGTCATCTCAAAAGTTTCAACATTGGTTTCGTCGATTGACGTCAAGCCGAATTTCTTGAGCAGGGCGCTGGCCGTGGAACCCGTCCAGGCGAAGAAGAACATCGTCACCCACAATTTGACATGGCCTTCGCCCATGCGCCACAGCGAGCCCGACGCGCAGCCGCCGGCAAAGATCATGCCGATGCCGAAAATCACGCCGCCCGCGAGCGAGCCGATCCAGAACGTGGCGGGAATGGCGAGATAGGGGTCGATCACCTTTTTCTGGAACAGCAGCGCGGCGATCGGCATGCCGATCGCCAGCGCCAGGATCACGGCCTTGGTCATGGCGCCCTCACCGGTAATGAAGGGTTCGCGGAAGGCGCGCGCAAAGCACAGACGCGAACTGCGCATGATGTAGCCGATGGCGAAGCCGGCCAGAACGATCACGGCGCGCGCCGCCAGTTGCTCGTTGGCGGAGCCGTACCATTTTGTGGACCAGAACAGGACGCCGATGACCACGGCGAGTCCCAGCAGCGGGTAGGCGCGCTTCACGCGGTCAGGCACAGTGATGGCGGGTGGCGCCTGGGTGCCCCACTCGATATGGTCCAGCGTCCACAACAGGAGCTTGACGCCGATGGCGGCGCCCGCCAGCAGGCCCGCCCACATGGCCCAGCCGGCCGGGGAGGAGTGAAGCACCGGATTGAAAAAGCCGCCGGTGGTGCAGCCGCCGGCTAGCGCGGCGCCGATCCCGAGCAGGCTGCCGCCCATGATTGCCCAGATGACTTCAAGGCGGGGTGGCAAATTGGGCGCGAACTGCCGGGACAGCAGTGCGGCGGCAAACGCGCCGAGCAGCAGCATGATGTTCATCAGCGACATGCGATGCATGAGGAAGCCGTCGAGATCATGGGGTACGCCGATCAGCGGCCCAAGTCCGATCAGGTTGTTGAACCAGTCTCCCCAGAACTTGACGCCGCCAAACACACCCCAGACCAGGCCGCTGATCATCAAGCCGAGGATGACGACCACCAGCAGGATGGCGCCGACGAATGGTGACCACTCCTTGACGAAGATTTTCTCGTAGTCCGTTTTGAAGCCGGCCGTCCAACCGGCACTGCCTTGCTTGCTCATGGCCGTTCCCTGTTCAATGGTTGATCGCGACTCGAACTTGAAGCCGCTGCTAAATTGAGTAAGAGGAGTTAACCGATAAGTCATTATATATTTATGTATAACGAATAGTTTGCGTCAGATCAAACTGTTCGCGGATAGGCCCTCACCTCCGGCATTGCGACGCAGGTTGCCATTGCCAATCCGTCCTTGCGTGGAACCGTGGCTTATGCTTTCAAGAGCGCAATTGTGGATTCGACAATGCGCTCGGTCGTGATGCCGAAGTGCCGGTAGAGATCGGCGGCCGGCGCGGACTCGCCAAAGGTGTCGATGCCGATCGTCACGCCGTCGAGCCCCACGTACTTGCGCCAGCCATCGGTGACCCCGGCTTCGACCAACACGCGCGCAATGCCGGGCGGCAGCACCTCATGGCGATAAGCCGCGTCCTGCCGGTCGAAAGCCTGTGTGCAGGGCATCGACACCACGCGCACGCCAACGCCGCGCCGGGACAGTTCGCCCTGTGCCTTGATCGCCAGCGGGACTTCGGAACCGGTTGCGATGATCACCGCCGCAAGTGTGCCGGTTTCGGCAAGCAGCACGTAACCGCCGCGGCGAATGGCGGCGATGGTTTCGGGTGTGCGCCTTTGAAAGTCAACATTTTGCCGGCTGAACAGCAGGCAGCTTGGCCCGTGGTGACGCTCAATGGCGTGCACCCAGGCGACGGCGGATTCCACGGTATCGCAGGGGCGCCAGACATCCATGTTGGGGATCAGGCGAAGGGTCGCGGTTTGTTCAACGGCCTGATGCGTGGGTCCGTCTTCGCCGAGGCCGATGGAATCATGCGTATAGACAAAAATATTGCGCAGCTTCATCAATGCCGCCATGCGCACGGCGTTGCGCGCGTATTCGGAGAACATCAGGAAAGTGCCGGTGTAGGGAATGAAACCGCCGTGCAGTGCGATGCCATTGGCGATGGCCGACATGCCGAATTCGCGCACCCCGAAGTTGAGGTAATTGCCGGCCTGCGAGGCATTGATCTGTTTTGAGCCCGACCAGTTGGTGAGATTGGAGCCGGTCAGGTCGGCCGAGCCGCCGAGCAATTCCGGCAGGTGCGGCGCGAGCCCTTCGATAGTGTTCTGCGATGCCTTGCGCGTGGCGATGGTCTCGGCCTTGTCGTTGGCCCTGGTGAGAAAGGCATCGACGCCTGCCCGCCATTGGTCTGGCAACTCGCCGGCCATGCGACGGGCGAATTCGCGGGCAAGGTCCGGATGGTGCTGGCGGTAGGCGTCAAAAGCGGCCTGCCATTGTGCTTCGAGGCGAGCGCCGGGCGCCAGTGCATTCCAGGCGTCGTAGACGGCTTGTGGGATATCGAACGGCGGGTGCGTCCAGCCGATCGCTTCGCGGGTCGCGGCGATTTCCTTGTCGCCGAGCGCCGCACCGTGCACGCCTTCGGTTCCTTGCCGGTTGGGGGAGCCTTTGCCGATGATCGTCTTGCAGCAAATCAGCGTGGGCTGCGTTGCGTTGCTGCAGGCGGCCGCCACGGCACGATCAATGGCTGAAAAGTCGTGGCCGTCAACATCGGCGATGACCTGCCAGCCGTAAGCCGCGAATCGCTGTGGCGTGTTGTCGGTGAACCAGCCTTTCACCTCGCCGTCGATGGAGATGCCGTTGTCGTCGTAGATGGCAATGAGCTTGCCGAGCTTTTGGGTGCCGGCCAGCGAGCAGACTTCGTGCGAAATGCCCTCCATCAGGCAGCCATCACCCAGGAATACGTAGGTGTGGTGGTTGACGATGTCGAAGCCGTCGCGATTGAAGGCGCGCGCGAGTTCGCGTTCGGCCAGCGCCATGCCGACGGCATTGGCCAGGCCCTGGCCGAGCGGGCCGGTGGTCGTCTCGACGCCCGGGGTAAGTCCATATTCGGGATGACCGGGTGTCTTTGAGTGCAACTGACGGAATCGTTTGATTTCGTCTATCGACAAATCGTAGCCGGTCAGGTGGAGGAGGGCATAGAGCAGCATGGAGCCGTGGCCGTTGGAGACGATAAAGCGGTCGCGGTCGGGCCATCGCGGATTGGCCGGGTTGTGGCGCAAATGATGGCGCCATACCACTTCGGCAATCTCGGCCATGCCCATCGGCATGCCCGGATGCCCGGAATTGGCCTTCTGGACCGCGTCCATGGCGAGTGCGCGAATGGCATTGCTGAGATCTTGCCGAACGGCGGTTTGGGGTGCGGTGGAAGCGAGCGAATTCATGACGACATCCTTGGGGCGAATGGGGTTGGCGAGAGTATCCGGACAATGAAGGCTGCGTCATTCCCGCTTTGGCGGAAATGACGAATAGCGGATTGCGGATTCATTGCAGTCGTGGCGCGAGATCACCCTTGCTGTAACGGCTTGCCATCTTTTCCAGCGGAATGACCTTGATCCGCGAGGCCCGGCCGGCGCAGCCGAACGCGGTGAACCGCTGCGTGCAAATTTCCCTGGCGGCGGCGGTGGCGTCCTTGAAAAACTTGCGCGGGTCGAATTCCGACGGATTCCTGACCATCGTGCGGCGCATCGCGCCGGTCATCGCCAGGCGAATGTCGGTATCGATGTTGATCTTGCGCACGCCGTGCTTGATGCCCTCCTGGATTTCTTCGACCGGTACACCATACGTTTCCTTGATCTCGCCGCCATGCTCGCGGATGATCTTCAGCCACTCCTGCGGGACCGACGACGAGCCATGCATCACCAGATGGGTGTTCGGCAGTCGCCGGTGGATTTCCCTGATGCGGTCGATGGCGAGAATATCGCCGGTCGGTCTGCGCGAAAACTTGTAAGCGCCGTGCGAGGTGCCGATGGCGATGGCGAGCGCATCGACATTGGTCTGGCGCACGAAATCGACGGCCTGCTCCGGGTCGGTCAGCAGTTGATCGTGCGACAGGACCCCCGCCGCACCCGAGCCGTCCTCCTCGCCGGCGGTGCCGGACTCAAGCGAGCCCAGGCAACCCAGTTCACCTTCGACAGACACGCCGACCGCGTGCGCCATTTCGGCAACCTTGGCGGTGACCGCAACGTTATATTCATACGCGGCGGGCGTTTTCATGTCTTCCCGCAATGAACCATCCATCATCACGCTGGAAAAGCCGGAGCGGATCGAGGCCATGCAAACCGCGGGACTGCCGCCGTGATCCTGATGCATCACCAGGGGGATTTGCGGATAGGATTCCACGGCGGCTTCCACCATGTGCCGCAGGAACGCCTCGCCGGCGTATTTGCGCGCCCCGGCCGAGGCCTGCAGGATGACCGGGCTGTCGGTTTCGTCGGCGGCCTGCATGATGGCCTGGATCTGTTCCAGATTGTTGATATTGAAAGCCGGCAAGCCGTATTGATGTTCGGCGGCGTGATCGAGCAATTGACGAAGCGAAATGAGGGCCATGGGATTTCCTTGAATGAGCGGGCGCAGCGAATCGTTTGATCGGGATGGGGTGTCGCGGCATTGCGCCTTACCCCCGTCGTGCGGGGAAAGGTCTCAGCCTGAAATGCAAAACTCTATATCCGGCGCGGCTTACAAGGCAGAAATGCCCGTAAAGGCGCGCCAAATGGCGTTCTACGTCATGTCGTTCCACGAATGTCCTATCCCGCAATGGCCCGTTTGCGCCGTTCCATCATTCGCCAGATGAACGGCGTGAAGATAAGTTGCATCGACAGTTCCATCTTGCCGCCCGGCACCACGATGGTGTTGGCGCGCGACATGAATGAGTCATGAATCATGTTCAGCAAGTAGGGGAAATCGATGCCCTTGGGATTGGAAAAGCGGATGACCACGAAGCTCTCGTCGGCCGCGGGAATCTCGCGCGCAATAAACGGGTTCGAGGTATCCACGCAGGGGACGCGTTGAAAATTCACGTGCGTCTTCGAGAACTGCGGGCAAATGTAGTGGACGAAGTCGGGCATGCGCCGCAGGATCGTGTCGGTGACGGCCTCGGTCGAATAGCCGCGTTTGGATTTGTCGCGCCACAGCTTCTGGATCCACTCCAGGTTGATGACCGGCACCACACCGATCAGCAAGTCCGGATAGCGGGCGATGTTGACCTCATCGGAAACGACGCCGCCATGCAGGCCCTCGTAAAACAGCAGGTCGGTATCGGGCGGCAGGTCTTCCCAGGGCGTGAACGTGCCCGGCTCCTGCTGGTAAGGCGCGGCCTCCTCCTGGTCATGAAGGTACTTGCGCCGCCGGCCGTTGCCGGTGTTGCTGTAGTCGCGAAACAACGCTTCCAATTCGGCAAACAGATTGTTTTCGGGCCCGAAATGGCTGAAGTTCCTGTTGCCGAGTTTCTCGGCCTCGGCCATTTTCATTTTCATTTCCTTGCGGTCGTGCCGGTGAAAGCTGTCGCCCTCGATGATGGCGGCGGACACTTTCTCGCGGCGAAAGATGTTTTCGAACGTGCGCGTGACCGAGGTGGTGCCCGCGCCCGACGAGCCGGTAATGGCGATGATGGGATGACGTTCCGACATGGCTTGCGACCTCAGGCGTGGTAGCGAAACAGGCTGCGTTCATTGAACAGGGGAGGATAGGTATCATCGCTTGCCGGTTCGGCGTGATAGCGTTCGATGCGCTCGACTTCGTTTTTTGAGCCGAATACCAGGGCGATGCGTTGATGCAGTGACGCGGGTTGCACCGTGAGCATGGGCACTTTTCCCGTGCTGGCGCGCCCGCCGGCCTGTTCCATGATGAAGCCGATCGGATTCGCCTCGTACAATAATCGCAGGCGGCCCGGTTTTGCCGGATCCTTCGTGTCGCGCGGATAGAGGAACACGCCGCCACGGATCAGGATGCGGTGCGCCTCGGCAACCATGGATGCGATCCAGCGCATGTTGAAGTCGCGTCCGCGCGGGCCGGACTTGCCGGCCAGGCACTCGTCCACGTAGCGCTTGACCGGGGGCTCCCAGAAACGACTGTTAGAGACATTGATGGCGAATTCGTGGGTATCGGCTGGCACCTTCATTTGCGGGTTCGTGAGGACGAAATCGCCGAGGCTGGGATCCAGCGTAAATCCGTAAACGCCGGTGCCGACGGTGAGTATGAGCATGGTGGTCGGACCATACAGCGCGTAGCCGGCCGCCACTTGTTGCGTACCCGGCTGCAGGAAGTCCGCCAGCACCGCGTCGCGTCCGGGCGCCGGCGCGCGCAGCACCGAGAAGATGCTGCCCACGGAGACGTTGACGTCAATGTTGGACGAGCCGTCCAGTGGATCGAACACCAGCAGATACTTGCCTCGCGGGCACTGCGGCGGCATGCAGTAGGGTCCTTCCATTTCCTCCGACGCCATCCCGGCCAGGTGGCCGCCCCATTCGGTCTCCGTCAGAAACACGTCGTTGCTGACGACATCGAGCCGCTTTTGGGTCTCGCCTTGCACGTTGACCATGCCACCCGCCGCGTTTGCAATCTCCGCATTGGCGGGCGGTTCCGCCAACTCGCCGAATGCAACGGCGCGCGCGATGCGTTTGCAGGCCGTGGCAATGTCGAGGATGAGACTGTTGAAATCCCCGCTCGCGTTGGGATGGCGCCGCCGCTCCTCGATCAGGAACTGGGTGAGCGTCATGCGGCGGGTCGCGGCGGGAACGGGGGTCATTGCAATCTCCGGAATCGTGGGACAGTCAATGCGCGACCGACGCGGCGCGAAGCATCTGGATAATGCCGCGATAGCCGCCGTCGGCGTCCGGCGCGGCGAAGACCGCGCTGCCCGCGACGAAGGTGTCGGCGCCGGCGGCTTTGATCCCGGCAATGTTGTCGGCCTTGACGCCGCCGTCGACTTCGAGCCAGATCTCCTGCCCGCCGGACGCTTGGTGCGCATCGATAAGCGCACGCGCCGCCGCCAGTTTCGGCAATGTCGAGGGAATGAATTTCTGGCCACCGAATCCCGGATTCACGCTCATTAGCAGGATGATGTCGAGCTTGTCCATGACATGCCGCAGGTGGTCAAGCGGCGTGGCGGGATTGAATACCAGGCCAGCCTTGCACCCGCTGTCGCGGATCAGTCCAAGCGTACGATCGACATGGCGGCTCGCTTCGGGGTGAAACGTGATGATGTTAGCGCCTGCCTTGGCGAACATCGGTACCAGGGCATCGACCGGCTCCACCATCAGGTGGACGTCGATGCCGATGGTCACATGCCCACGGATGGCTTCACAGACCAGCGGGCCAATGGTCAGGTTGGGCACGAAATGATTGTCCATCACATCGAAGTGCACCAGGTCGGCGCCGGCTGCCTCGATGGCGCGCACCTCTTCGCCGAGGCGGGAAAAGTCGGCGGACAGGATGCTGGGGGCAATACGAATGCTCATCGGGCGGCGCCAATCGCGCTGACGTTGCGCGCCCCTGATGATTGCGATTCGAGCAGCAGTTTCTCAATTTGCCCGAGTCCGAGGCGGACATCGCCGTAAGGCTCAATGCCGGACGCGGCAAGGGATTCGCCCGCGTCGTCAAGACTCGGCATTAGCAGATCCGCGCCGTTGAAGTCGTGATCCCCGTTCCACTGGGTTGGCGTCACGATGGTAAACAGCCCGGCCGCCTTCGCGGCGCGCAGGCCATTGACCGAATCCTCGAACGCGACACACTCGTGACGGGGCACCCGCAGCGTGCTGAGCACCAGGTTGTAAATGTCCGGCGCCGGCTTCTTGTGCTCGACCAGATCGCCCGCGCCGATGGCGTCAAACCAGCTCGCGCCGCGCGCGCCGAGCGCGGCATCCACCAGCGCGCGGACGTTTTCCAGAGTCGTGGTGGTGGCAATGCCAAGCTTCATTCCCGCTGCGCGCGCATCCGCCATCAAACGATTGACACCCGGCCGAAAAGGTAGCTGGCCACGCGTGACCAACTCCTGGTAGTTGCGCGTCTTGGTGCGATGAATCATCGGTATGCATTCGCGCAGCGCACGACGTCTCACCGGGTCGAGCGGCAGCGTGCCGATGTAATGGTCGATGCGCTCTTTCCCGCCGGAGACTTCAAGCAGTCTCCGGTACTGGTCGCGGCTCCAGTCCCAATCAAGCGCCATTTCCAGGAACGCGGCGTTGAACGCCTGACGATGAAGTTCCTCGGTGTCGGCCAGAGTGCCGTCGACATCAAAAATCAGCGCACGCAGCATGTCATGCCTCGCCTTTATCCGTATCCGCCGCGTCGGAGAACACCCGGCTGGCCCGTAAATCGGCCGCGGAAATGGTCGTTAGCGTTTCGTCGGTGACCCGGGCGTCGGGATGGGCAAGCAGGCGCGAAGCGTGCCGAAGGCGAGCTCGGTCCAGTGCGTTGCGGACGCTGCGGGCATTGGCAAAATGCGGAAGCGCCATGCGCTTGGCCAGATAATCGGCAAACACCCCCTTGGCCTCCGCGTCAAACCGGTATTGCATCTGCGTGAGCATCGCCACCGCGATTTCGCCGAGCTCACCACAACTGTAGTCGGGGAATTCGATGTGGTGGGCAACGCGCGACGACATACCCGGATTGGACTCGAAAAAGCGCGCCATCCGGTCCTTGTAGCCTGCCAGAATCACCACGATGTCGTCGCGCTGGTTTTCCATCACCTGCAGGAGAATCTCGATGGCCTCCTGGCCATAGTCGCGCTCGTTTTCCGGCCGGTAGAGGTAATAGGCTTCGTCGATGAACAGCACGCCGCCCATGGCTTTCTTGAGGACTTCCCGGGTCTTTGGCGCCGTATGGCCGATATATTGACCCACCAGGTCGTCGCGGGTCACGGCGACAAGATGACCCTTGCGAACGTATCCGAGCCGATGGAGGATCTCCGCCATGCGCATCGCGACAGTGGTCTTTCCGGTGCCGGGATTTCCGGTGAAACACATGTGCAAACTGGGCCGTCCGGCGGTCATGCCGCGCTCTGAACGCAGCTTGTCCACCAGCAGGAGCGCCGCGATATCGCGGATGCGCGACTTGACGGGCTTGAGTCCGACCAGCTCGCGATCCAGTTGCGCCAGTAGCTCGGTGATGCCGGAGCCGGCCAGCGCGTCGCCGAGCGTCGCGGTCGTTGCCTCCTGCTGGTCGATGGCCTGCATACTCCCCCAATCCGGATGCGCGCCTACGAGCTAATAGCGTTCGCCTTCGGGCTTGTCAGTGGCGTAGGATGAAATGCGGTAGCGGATCTGGCGTCCGTCGCCCTCCTGCCGCGCCAGCCCGAAACCAGGTTCGTTCTTCGGCCGATTGACGATATAGGACATGGTGGGTGACTCCACCCCCCGCGTCGCGTCGAACGCGGTGACTCGGACGTAGTAATTCGGGAAGGTCTTGCGGCAGGCGTTGATCTCCATGACGATGCCGGCCGGATCCTTCAGGTCGAACATCGGATTGCCGTACATTTCCCAGTAGGTGTTGCGCGGATGCGGATCGTCGGTGTACTCGATACCGATAGACCAATTCTTCTTCAGCGCGTATTCGAGTTGCTTGGTGATCTGCATATCGGTGAGCTCGGGCAGGTAGGAAAACTGCCCTTGGGTGAGACGCTTGCCCTGGTTGGTCATCATGGTCGTTGTTCCTCTAGTTGGCCGCGGTTGGCGTCGGCACAAAGTCCGCCGTATCGGTCGATTCGTAGTTGAAGCTGACATCGCCCCAGGTATCAAGCGCGGCCTTCAATGGCGAGCACCACTTGGCGGCATCTCTGAGGATCTGCGGGCCGTCATTCCAGATGTCGCGGCCTTCATTGCGTGCCAGCACCATCGCCTCCAACGCCACTCGGTTCGCGGTGGCGCCGGCCTGGATTCCCTGAGGGTGCCCGATGGTCCCGCCACCGAACTGCAACACCACGTCGTCGCCAAGGTAGGTGAGCAGTTGGTGCATCTGACCGGCGTGGATGCCGCCGGATGCCACCGGCATGACCTTGTTGAGCGAGGCCCAATCCTGATCGAAGAACAAACCCTTTTCAAGCTGCATCGGTGTGCGGGTATCGAGCAGGGTGTCGTAGAAACCGCGGATCATCAGCGGATCGCCTTCGAGCTTGCCGACCACGGTGCCGGCGTGGATGTGGTCCACGCCCGCCATGCGCATCCATTTGCAGATGACGCGGAAGTTCATGCCGTGATTCTTCTGCCGCGAGTAGGTACTGTTTCCGGCGCGGTGCAGGTGAAGAATCATGTCGTTCCTGCGTGCCCACTTGGCCATCGACTGGATCGCCGTGTAGCCGATCACCAGATCGATCATCACGATCACGCTGCCGAGACTCTTGGCGAATTCGGCGCGCTCGTACATTTCTTCCATGGTGCCGGCGGTGACATTCAGATAGTGGCCCTTGACCTCGCCGCTGGCCGCACTCGCCTTGTTCACGGCTTCCATGCAATACAGAAAGCGATCACGCCAATGCATGAACGGTTGCGAGTTGATGTTCTCGTCATCCTTCATGAAATCGAGCCCGCCCTTCAGACCCTCGTAAACGACGCGGCCATAGTTGCGGCCCGACAGACCGAGCTTCGGCTTGGTGGTCGCGCCCAGCAACGGGCGACCGAATTTGTCGAGACGCTCGCGCTCAACCACGACACCGGTGGCCGGTCCCTGAAAAGTTTTCAAATAGGCAACCGGGATGCGCATGTCTTCCAGGCGCAGCGCCTTCACCGCCTTGAAGCCGAACACGTTGCCGATGATCGACGCGGTGAGGTTAGCGATTGAGCCGGGCTCGAACAAGTCCAGGTCGTAGGCGATGTAGGCGAAGAACTGCGCTTCGCTTTTGGTGCCGGGGCCGGTGTTGGGCACCGCATCGACGCGGTAAGCCTTGGCGCGATAGAGCTCGCAGGCGGTCAGGCGGTCGGTCCAGACAACGGTCCAGGTCGCGGTCGAGGATTCGCCGGCGACCGCGGCAGCGGCCTCGATCGGATCCACGCCTTCCTGCGGCGTGATGCGAAACATCGCCAACAGGTCAGTGTCCTTGGGTTGATAGTCCGCGTCCCAATAGCCCATCTGTACGTATTTGAGGACGCCCGCCGCGTAGCGCTGTTTGGTATCCACTAGCTGTTGATGATTGTTCATGTTGGTGCCTGTTCAAGTGACCTGCATTGGAGTGTAGGGAAAACATATAATAAGAAACAGTCACATTTTCTTATGTATACAATAAGTAAAAACTTATATATCGGTGGACCGCCTTGAAGAACGCGACCTTTCGTCAATTGAAGACCTTTGAAGCCGTGGCGCGGCTGCTGAGTTACACGCGCGCCGCGGACGAACTGCACTTGTCACAGCCGGCCATTTCGATGCAGATCAAGCAGATCGAAGAGCACGCCGGCATGGCATTGTTTGAGCAAATCGGCAAAAGGACTTTTCTCACGCAGGCTGGCGAGAAGGTCCAGCAGTTCGCGCTCGCCATGCTCAGCCAGGTCAAGGATTGCGACGATACGCTGGCAGCACTGCGGGGCGCGACCGGCGGACACCTCGAGTTGACGGTGGTGAGCACGGCGAAATATTTCGCGCCGCAGCTGCTTTCCACATTCTCAAAATCCCATTCCGGCGTCACCGTCAAACTGTTGGTGAATAATCGCGAACAGGTTATCCAGCAGTTGCTTGAGAATCGCGTCGACCTGGCGATCATGGGTAGGCCGCCGCGCGGCCTTGATGCGCTGGCGGCGCCTTTTGCCAGGCATCCGCACGGCATCATTGCGCCCCCGGCGCATCCGATGGCGAAGAAGAGACGCATCAATCTGAAGGCGTTGTCCGGCGAAAATTTCCTGATCCGGGAATCCGGCTCGGGTACCCGCACATCGATGGAGCGGGTATTCGCCGACCGCGGCGTGAAGGTGGCCAGCAGTATGGAACTGGCAAGCAACGAGACCATCAAGCAGGGGGTGATGGCAGGGCTTGGACTCAGCTACCTGTCGCTCCACACGGTCGGTCTGGAACTGGCGGCGGGAAAACTGGTGCGGCTCGACGTTATCGGCACGCCGGTCGTCCGCGAATGGTACGTGATCCAGCGAAAGGGAAAAATACTGTCCCCGCTCGCCGAGCGATTTCGGGAATTCCTGATTGATAAAGGCGCGGGGCTGATCGAGCAAACCACGGGTATTTCCGCGCAGTAACCGGATGCATGCTGGCCGGCGAAGAACGGGAAGTAGGAACACGGGGCCACAGGGAAGGGCGGGCAAGCGCTGGTCGTCCGGCGCAGTGATACCGTGCCGGGCCGATGCGAATTCAAGTTTGGCGGCTGCTCATTTCAGCGAAGTAGTCGCCGGCTGCGGCGATCGCCCGGTCGACATCGACCGTGCTGACATCCATGTGGGTCACCCAGCGCTGTTTCCCGTAGTCAGCGGAGACCAGGATGCCGCGGGACTTGAGGTAGGCGCCGAAGCTGTCCGCGACCGTTGGCGACATTTCCGCCCAAACGATATTGGTGTGCGGCGGTTCAATTCTGAGATGACCGCGGCATGCTTCTGCCAGCCCTTCGGCCAGTCGGGAGGCGTTGGCATGGTCATCCACGAGGCGATCAATATTGTGTTCGAGCGCGTATTTGCCGGCGGCGGCCACCACGCCGGCCTGCCGCATGCCGCCGCCAATCGTTTTCCGGATTCGCCGCGCT
>JANNGY010000456.1:0-8478 GCA_031404095.1 Betaproteobacteria bacterium
TAGAGCGTAGTTTTCGTCGTTTGCGACTATTGATTTGCGGTTGTATTTACGAGGTGACCACCCCTCGGTATGCACGGTTCTGCTTTGTAGCCCACGTCGAAACCAGGTCGGCCCCGAATTCGATATGTGGTGTGATTCTACGTGGATATGGGGTGTTTTGCCCGGATTTCAAGCCACGGCCGGGACAGGCAGCCCGGTAATCGCTCGCTGCGGCCATTCGATGGTGATGCGCGCGCCACCCATCGCCGAGGCGGAAATCACGGCTTTGCCGCCGTGCCATTCGGCGATGCGCTGGACGATGGCGAGCCCGAGGCCGGTGCCGCCGCGGCTGGTTTGCCGGGTGCGGCTTTCATCGAGGCGGGCGAATGGGACGAACAGCCGGGCGTAATCGGCTTCCGCAATTCCCGGGCCGTCGTCATCGACGTGAATGAAATAGCGGCTGTTGCGCGAATCGACGTGGACTTCAACGCGCGACTTGGCGAACCGCAGGGCATTGCGCACCAGGTTCTGCACGGCGCGCGCCATGAACTTTGGCTCGCAGGCAGCATCGACGACATTTGACGCGACGGCGACGGGTATGTTGATGTCGCTGGCCTGCGCGGCTTCGATTTCGTCCTCGACGGCGTTGGGCAGCCAGCTTTCGACCGGAACCGGCTGCAGCGTCATGTCGGGCGCGGCGCTGCTGCGTTCGAGGCGCGAATACAGCAGCATTTCCTGCACCAGCGAATCAAGCTCATCGACGTCCTGATTCATCTTGCGCAAAAGTTGTTCGCGTTCGCCGCTGGTTTGCGCATCCTCGGTGAGCGAGATCGCGAAACGCAGCCTCGCCAAGGGCGTCTTCAGTTCGTGCGAGACGGCGTTGGTGAGATCGCGATGCGAATCGACCAGCCGGCCGATGCGCTCGGTCATGCGATTGAAGGAGTCCGCAATCGGTTTCAGCGCCGAACTGGCGCGCATTTGCAGGTTGATCGCGAAATTGCCTTCGCCGACTTTTTCGGCGGCGGCATCGAGGTTCTTCATGTCGCGCCAGAACAGCCTGAGCCATAACAGCAGCGCGATGGCATAAAGCGACGATTCGACCATCCAGGTAAACACGATGGGTCGGAATAAGCCAAAGATCAGTGGCGTTGGTGGCGCGGGCGCGACCAGCACGGCGACCTGGTCGGTATCGAACAGCGCCCGGTACATGATCAGGCCGGCGCCGTCCGGCAGGGGCTGCAGATGCACGCTGCCGCTGGCAATCTGCTCGATGGCACCGCTCGGCAGTTCGCCGCTGGCGCGTAGCCCATCGAGATTTTGCAAATGTGCCGGTGCGCCGATGCGTTTTTGCAGGATGTCCACTCGCGCGGACCACTCGGCTTGCGGATAAGGCCGCAGGGCCTCTTCGAGAAAAACAAATGTTCGCCGCACCCGTTCCTGGCTGACGCTGGCCGCAGCTTCGCGCGTGGTGTGCTCAAAGACCTGGCGCTGAATCAGGAATGACGTCAGCGACGTTAGCAGGATGAACACCCACAGCTTGAGGAACAGCTTTCCCACGTTAGGTCGGCGCTACCAGGCTGACGGGCTGAAGAGATAGCCGTGCGGCCGCACCGTCTTGATGTGCGCCGAGCCGATGGCGTCGTCGCCAAGCTTGCGGCGCAGGCGCGAGACGCGCGAATCGATGGAACGATCGATGCCATCGTAATCGAGCCCGCGCAGCGCTTTGAGGATCTCGTTGCGTGGCAGCACACGCCCGGCATTGGTCGCCAGCAGCCACAGCAAATCGAATTCCGCGGTGGTGAGGTCGATGTTGCGGCTGCCGATCGTCACTTCGCGCGCCGCCTTGCTGATGCGCAATTGGCCGAAGTGCAGGGCATCGCCATCGCCGGCGGATTTTTCCATGGTGGTCGACCGCCGCAGGATCGCCTTGATGTGCGCCAACAGTACCCGCGGCTGCACCGGCTTGGCGAGATAGTCGTCGGCGCCCATCTCGAGGCCGAGCACCTGGTCGATATCCTCGTCGCGGGCGGTAAGCATGATGATTGGCAAGTCCTGGCCCGCGGTACGCAGGGCGCGGCAGATTTCAAAACCATCCATGCCGGGCAACATCACATCGAGCACGAGCAGGTGCGGTTGCTCGCGGGCGATGCGCGCCAGTGCTTCATCGCCGCGGTGCTCAATGGTCACGCGGATATTTCGCTTTTCGAGGTATTCCGCCGTCAGGCGCGCCAGTTCGACGTCGTCCTCGATGATCAGGACGCGATAGGCCTCGCCGGTCGCGGAATGCAGGCTGTCGGGATCGAGGTCGCGGTGCGGTGGGGTGACTGGCGCGGGGGTGGGGGAACGAGGAGGCATTGAGTATCCTGGCAGCATGGCGATCTCCGCTAAGGTTAACCGATAATCCTGGCAACCGAGATTGCCAAGATTTTCAGGATACGTGGGGGAAATGCAAGGCTGTGTAGCATTGTGTGGCGAAATATCGCCGCATTGGTAAGTCGATTTCAGGCCCAAAGAATCTTTGTCGACGTCTCAGTTGCCGTCGTCCCAGCGCAGGCTGGGACCCAGCCCATTTCACAATCTGATCAGCATTTGAGTTGGGGGATGCAATTTGATGTTGGTCGGACTGGGTCCCAGCGTCCGCTGGGACGACGGGCAAATTCATTCGTTCATTGCAGTCAGCATGTTTTATATCGGCGCGAACAATGCAATGATCTCATCGGGCGTGTGCACCCACGCGGCCGCCGGCCACGTTTCGGGCGCAGCACTTGCGCCCAGATAGCCATACATCGCCACGACCCCGCGCATACCGGCGGCATTGGCCGCATCGATATCGCGCACATCGTCGCCCACGTAAAGGCAATTTGCCGGATCGATGCCGATCAATGCGGCGGCGTGAAGGAGGGGATCGGGGTGGGGCTTGGCGCGGGCGCAGGTGTCGCCGCAGACCACGCAGGCCGCGCGCGGTGTAATCGCCAGCGCGTCAAGCAGCGGCAGGGTGAAGCGCGTCGCCTTGTTGGTAACGACTCCCCAGATGATCCCGTGCGCTTCAAGCGCATCGACAACCGCGGAAATCCCATCGAACCAGCGGCTGTCGATGCAAAGCCGGCGCGCATATTCTTCGTGAAACGCGTCGCGCAATTCCACATAGGCGGGGTCCGCGGGCGCTAGGTCGAATCCCGCGTGGAGCATGCCGCGCGCGCCGTTGGATACATGCGGCCGCAACGTCGACAAGGGCAATGGTTCCAGGCGCCGCTGAGTGCGCAGCGTGTTGAGCGCACGCGCCATGTCCGGGGCGGTGTCGGCGAAAGTGCCGTCGAGGTCAAACAGTACCGCGCGGACGGCTGCTCCGCCGCTCATTGCGGGCATGCCGGATCAGGCGCGAAGCAAAGTGAGCGGTTTGAAATCGCGGACAAAAACGCCGCGCGCCGAACCGCCCCACCAGTTTTCGATCATCGTCGTGTAGAGGGAACGATAATCGATGACCGGCGCGGGGCCGTCAATGGCAAAGACATTGATGACCGGCACCGCTTCGCCATGAAGGCCGCCCATGACGCGGCCGCCCATGACGAATTGCACCGATGACCAGCCGTGGTGCGTGCCCTTGTTTTCGTTTTCCTTCGGGCAGCGGCCAAACTCATCGTAGGTTGCGACCAGCGTCCGGTCCCATTGGCCAATCTCCCGCATGCCGTTGCGGAATGCGGCGAGCCCGGTGGCGAGGCGCTTCAGCGCCGCGCCATGAAACTTGAGCTGGTTCCAGTGGGTATCAAAGGCGTCGTGGTGGTCGCCGTTGGATGCGTTGATGGTGATATGAATGACCGGTGGCGCGATGCCGGCGGCGGCAAGCTGGACGGTGGCCCTGAGTGCATCGCCAAATTCGTTGGCCGGGAAGGCCGTCTTGAGTGATATGCGCTCGCTTTGCGCAAATGACTTGGCTTGCGTGCGGGCGGGTTCCGAGGCGAGGTATTGCGTGCCGTCCACTTGCTGCTTTGCCAGCCACTCCGAGGGATGTTGCATGTTGACGACGCGCACGCGATTGCCGCGGAACGGGCCCATCGGATCGCCGTCGCGAATATCGAGGTCGCCGAAGGCAATGGCATCGAGTGCGTCCGGCGTGGCAGGTCGCAGATAGCGGGCTGACATGTTTGCGGCCAGGCCGCGCGACAGCCAGCCATCGGTGTAGTACTGGTCGATGCTCGCCCCGGTGAACTGCATTTCCAGGTCGCGATAGTGCTGGTTGGTGATTTCCTGCTGGCCGATGCCCTGGACGATTGCAAGCTCGCGCGCCTCCCAAATGGGCATCAGCGCGCCCATGGCGGGATTGAAGCCGTGATGGTCGGTAATCCGGATGACCTGGTCGCGCTTCAACGCAATGGTGGGCCGCAGCTTGGCATAGAGCGCGTCGGTGTACGGCACGAACGTGTTGTACGAATCGTTGCCGCCCTTCATGTACACCAGCACCAGCAGGCGCGATTCTGAATGGGCATGGGTGACGGCGGCGCCCGCCGGTTGCCACGGGGCGATCAGTCCGGCAAATGGCGCAATGGATGCCGCGGAGAGAAATTTTCGACGATTCGGATTCATGCTGACTGGGGCTTTAGCCGCTTAAAGTGGTTTGCGGCAGGCGACGATGTAATTCACTGACACATCGCTGCCCAGCGCATAACGTTTGCTGATGGGATTGTAGGTCATTCCGGTGAATTCCGTGACGGTCAGGCCGGCATCGCGCGCCATCCCGGCCAGTTCGGCGGGGGTGATAAACCGCCGGTATTCGTGGGTGCCCTTGGGCAACATGTTCAATATGTATTCGGCGCCGACGATAGCAAACAGGAACGATTTTGGGTTGCGATTGAGGGTCGAAAAAAACAGCCATGCGCCGGGCTTGGCGAGCGTCGCACAGGCCCTGACCGTCGATGCCGGATCTGGAACGTGTTCAAGCATTTCCATGCAGGTGACGCAGTCGTAGTGTTCCGGTTGTTCGCGCGCCATGTCTTCGGCGGCAATGAGGCGATAGTCCACAGACTGCCCGGTTTCGAGCAGATGCAATTGCGCGACTTTCAGCGGTTTTTCGGAGAGGTCGATGCCGGTGACCGCCGCTCCCTTTGCCGCCATGCTCTCCGCGAGGATTCCGCCGCCGCAGCCGATGTCGATGGTGCGTTTTCCTGCAAGGCCCACCAGGCGATCAATGTGGTTCAATCGTAGCGGATTGATCTCGTGCAACGGCTTGAATTCGCTGTTCGGGTCCCACCAGCGGGCCGCCAAGGCGCCGAATTTGGCGAGTTCTGCGTGGTCTACGTTGGCCTGGGTCGTGTTGGTTGTCATGTTGAAATCAGTGTTCCCGGAATCGTTCCTGCCACAGCGCGGCTTTGCCCTCAAGTTGATCGGCGTCGAGTCTGGTAAGAGCCCGGTTGTCGAGCAACAGTTCCCCGGCGACCCAGACATGCGTCACGTGCTCTCGGCTGGCGGCATGGAACAGGTGTGAAACGGGATCATAGACCGGGCGGGTCTCGAGGGACGACAAATCGATGGCGGTGAGGTCGGCTGCCTTGCCGGGCACCAATGAGCCGATTTCTGCTTCCCAGCCCAACGCGGTCGCGGCGTTAAGGGTCGCCATTTCCAGTGCCTGATGCACCGGCAACGCCGCCGCATCGCCGCTGACGCCTTTTTGCAGCAACGCGGCGAGGCGGGTTTCGGCCAGCATATCCAGCCGGTTGTTGCTGGCCGCACCATCTGTGCCGATGCCGACGTTGATGCCGGCATCGAGCATGGCCTTGATCGGGGCAATGCCGCTGGCAAGCTTGAGGTTGGAGACAGGGCAGTGGGCGACATGAACGCCACGGCGGGCGAATAACTCGATTTCCTGCGGATTGAGGTGGACGCAGTGCACGGCAATCAGGTTGGGACCGAGCATCCCCAAGCGCTCGAGGCGCTCAACCGGCCGGCAGCCATGGTCGCGCTCGCCCTGGATCAGTTCGGCCGCCGTTTCATGAATGTGCATCACGACGGGAAATTCCGCCTCTTGGGAAATGGCCAGGATGCGTTCAAGAGTCTGGTTGCTCACGGTGTAGGGAGCGTGCGGCGCGAGCATCAGTTTCAACAATGGATCGGCGGCGAACTCGTCGCGCGGTGCGAGGCACTTGGCGATGCAGGCCTCCGCGTCGCCGGCGTAGGGTGTCGGGAATTCAATGATTGCCCCGCCGAGCGCCGCGCGCAAACCCGCCTTGCGTGCCGCGCGGGCCGCGACGTCGTGATAAAAATACATATCGGCAAAGCAGGTGGTGCCGGAGCGGATCATTTCCGCGGCCGCCAGTTCCGTGCCGTCAAAAACATATTCTTCGGACAGGTGCCTGATCTCCGCCGGCCAGATATGGTCATTCAGCCAGGCCATCAGCGGCATGTCGTCGGCCAGGCCGCGCATCAGCGTCATCGCGGAGTGGGTGTGCAGGTTGATGAGTCCCGGGATCAATACATGATTTGGCAGTAATTGTTCCGCTACGCCGGGAAACTGGCTGCGCGCCTGGGCCGCCGGCATCAACGCCGCGATCCGCCCGTTCTCGATGACAACCGCGTGATCGACGAGGACGCATGCCCGGGGTTCAACCGGTACCAGCCAGCGTGGGGAGATGATCTTTGTTGTTGGCGTCATGGCGTTGGTGAGATCCAAACTGGAACCCGGCGGCGCGCACGGTTCCGGGCTACAAACAAAAAGCCCCGCACGAAGCGGGGCTTTTGCAACACATTGACAGGCTTACTTCGAGGTGACGCCCTTGAACTCGATGTCCACACGGCGATTCTTGGCACGGCCTTCGTTGGTCTTGTTGGTCGCGACCGGTTGGGTCTCACCCTTGCCGAGCGTGGTGATCTTCGCGGCAGCAACACCCTTCGACACCATGTATTCCTTGACGGAAGTGGCACGGCGCTCGGAGAGCTTCTGGTTATAGGCATCGGTACCGATCGAATCGGTATGACCCGTTGCGATCACGATTTCAACGTCGACACCCTTCATCTTGGCAACCGCGTCGTCGATCGACTGCTTGCCGGCAGGTTTCAATACCGACTTGTCGAAATCAAACAGCGCTTCGGCCTGGATGGTGATGGCTTTCTTCACCGATGCCGGGGCCGCTGCGGCTGCCGGGGCTGCCGGGGCTGCCGGGGCAGCCGGTTTTGCTGGTTCTGCGGGTGCGGACGGCGCGGCAGGCTTGGCGGGTTCCGCTTTCTTCGGCATGCAATCCGGATGTTCGATACCGCTGGACTGCACGCAATTGCCGGAACCATCGCGGATCGGCGCGCCTTGGGAGTCAGTTGCATTCGGGGTCACGCCGGCATACGCGACGCTTACGGAAATAACCGAAGCGACAGCGAGGAATTTGGCAATCAGGGAACTCTTCATTTCTTACTCCCAAGAGGAATTAAAGGATTTATTGTCGTTAAACGTGGATTTGGGCGCGAATCTTTATAAATTACTGACGAAATCATACACGATTCGATTTGCCGGACACAACCTTACACTGGTGCTTATGCAACGCGCAGGGCATTGAAGTTGCAAATAAGCAACAGAATTAGTCGCGATTGTTCAAACGACCGGCAAAACACAACCTGTTGTATAAGGCTCCCCGTCGCAAGCGGAAGGCCTAGTGGTTTTGCACGGACAAATGTATTTTCGCGGCACACTATGCTAAAATCAAACGTTATCCGGCTCATAAAGCCATTACAAATCAAGCCTTTACAGAAGAGTTGACCCGTGACCGAACCGCAATTGCCGCAATTTGCCAAAGAAACCCTCCCAGTCAGTATTGAAGAGGAGATGCGCAAGAGTTTTCTGGATTACGCGATGAGCGTAATCGTCAGTCGCGCGTTGCCGGACGCACGCGATGGATTGAAGCCAGTGCACCGGCGCGTTCTGTTTGCGATGCAGGAAGTCAATAACATTCACAACCGGCCGTACGTGAAATGCGCACGCATTGTGGGTGACGTGATGGGCAAATATCACCCACACGGCGACACGGCGATTTACGACACCATGGTGCGCATGGCGCAGAATTTTTCGCTGCGATACATGCTGGTCGATGGCCAGGGGAATTTCGGCTCGGTTGACGGCGACAATGCCGCGGCAATGCGCTACACCGAGTGCCGGATGCAGAAGATCGCCTCCGAGTTGATGGCCGATATCGACAGCGACACAGTCGATTTTGGCCCCAATTACGACGGCAAGGAAAAAGAGCCGCTGGTGCTTCCGGCGCGCTTTCCCAACCTGCTTGTCAACGGCTCGACCGGCATCGCGGTCGGCATGGCCACCAATATTCCGCCGCACAATCTCTCGGATGTCATCGACGCCTGCCAGGTCGTATTGGCCAATCCCGCGGTTGATATCGAGGACCTGATCGAAATCGTGAAGGCACCGGATTTTCCGACGGCGGGGATCATCTACGGGCTCGAAGGCGTTCGGGACGGCTATCGCACCGGGCGTGGGCGTTGCATCATGCGTGCCCGCTGCCATTTCGA
>JANNGY010000457.1:0-8361 GCA_031404095.1 Betaproteobacteria bacterium
CCAGGCCAGCAATTCGGTGCGCGAGCGCAGCCCCAGGTGCTCGGCAAGATCGGACAGGATCAGCCAGCCCTCGCCGCCCGGCTCGAGGTGCGCCGCCAGGCCGGCGAGGAAGCCGCGCAGCATGCGGCTGTCGGGATCGTAGATGGCGCCTTCAATCGGTGAACTGGGGCGCGCCGGAATCCACGGCGGGTTGCAGACGATGAGCGGCGCCCGCCCTTCGGGAAACAGGTTCGCCTGCACCACTTGCACCTGTGCCGACAGCTTGAGCCGGCGCAGGTTATCGCTTGCGCACGCCAGTGCGCGCGGGTCACTGTCGGTGGCCACCACGCGCGTCACACCGCGCCGCGCCAGCACCGCCGCCAGCACGCCGGTGCCGGTGCCAATATCAAAGGCCAGCGCTGGTGCTTTTGACGCCGGCGCGGTCGCGTTTGCGCGCGGCAGCGGCGCCTCGGCGACCAGGCCGACATATTCACCGCGCACTGGCGCAAACACGCCGTAATGCGGATGGATGCGCTCATTGAGCGCGGGAACCTCCACGCCCTTCTTGCGCCATTCATGCGCGCCGATCAGGCCGAGCAACTCGCGCATCGATACCAGCGAATCGCCGGCGACGGCGTCGCTGCCGGGCAAACCGTAGGCTTCGACGCAGGCGCGCTGCAAATCGGGCGCCCGTTGCAGCGGCACCGTGTAGTCGCCGGACAAGGGCAGCAGCAACATGCCGAGCGTGCGAGCGCGCTGCGATTGCGCGAGGCGATGCAGGTGAAAGGCTTCGGTGGGTGGCGCCGCCGCGGCTTCCGTGCCGGCCGGCTTGGGCGCTGCCGGGCTTGCCGCATGGGCGAGCGCGGGCTTCCCCGGGGCAGGTGACTTCTTTCCCTTTGCGGCCTTTGGTGGCTTGAGTGCCTTGCGCGCCTTCTGGTCCACCCGCCGCGCCATGGCCAGCAATATCTGGCGAGCGTTCTGGAAATCGCCGCGCCACAGCAAGGCCGTGCCTTCACAAGCCAGGTGATAGGCCGCGTCGGCAGACATTTGCTCGTCCGCGATCACGATACGCTTGTGCGGCGGAATACCGGCCTCCGATCGCCAGCGCGCCGATCGTGCCAGGCCGCCTTCGGTCCATCGAACTACCGGATGTTCGCTCATTCACTTCCCTATTGATCGCGACCGACGG
Organism: Betaproteobacteria bacterium; assembly: GCA_031404095.1. Classification (GTDB taxonomy): domain Bacteria; phylum Pseudomonadota; class Gammaproteobacteria; order Burkholderiales; family Usitatibacteraceae; genus UKL13-2. The sequence goes on from JANNGY010000457.1 coordinate 1,169, forward strand.
ATTACGCCAGGCCTGCCGGCGCATTGCCGCGATCAACCGTTACGGTATCGCCTGCAGCCGCCAACCGACAGAATACGCGTTAGCCGCGGGCGATGCCGATCCCGGTAAACCGGCAATGCCGAGGTTGAGGCCATACTAGACGTCCGCGCATTACGTTTCTCGGTGCGCCGGAAACCGGCAAGACGGTAAGCTCCAGTAGCATTACTTCCCCCTCAATCACCTCATCGACGACCGCATGCGAATCCGTACCCATCCCCTCTTCTGCCTGCTGTGCATTGCGCTGGCCGGTTGCGCGACCGGCTTCCCGCCATCGACCGTTGCCGATGCGCCCCTGCCCTTACCCATTGCCATCGAGCGCTTCAGCTTTCCCGGGCCGGTGGCCGGTGTGATTGCCCGCGTCGATCTCACCGATCCGCGCGTAGAGGTGAAAGTGGCCCTCGCCGACGATCGCGACCCCGACGGCGCCGGGCTCTGTGTGGGACAACTCGATACCACCAGCAACGCGGCGCGCAAGCATGACTTCGCCGTCACCATCAATGCCAGTTTTTTCGCCGCGCCGCACGAACGAATATTCAATGGCAAGTCGATTCCCTACTTCGTCGGCAACTGCGCGTTTCCGGAAGGCTGGCATTTTTCCGGCGGCAGGCTGGTGACCCGGCCGGTAAAGGACACCTTGCGCGATGTTTTCGTCGTCCACGACGACGGCAAGATTTCCTTTCTTGAAAATGCCCGCGAGCTGCCGGCCAATACGCGCTATGCCGTGAGCGGCAGCGCGATCGTCCTGCGCGCCGGCGAAGCCGTCACCCGCCCATTGCCGGCACCGCGCCACCCGCGTAGCGCGCTCGGCACCAGTGCGGATGGGCGCACGCTGCTGATCGTCGCGGTAGACGGCCGCCAGGAACACAGCCGTGGCGTGACGCTTGAGGAACTCGGCCAGCTCATGCTCACCCTCGGTGCGCACCACGCCCTCAATCTCGACGGCGGCGGCAGCACCGCGCTCGTGGTCAGGGATCCGGGTACCGGCGTGTTTGCGGTCACCAATCAGCCGTCGGATACGTCGCTCAGCCTGCCGAACGTTCGCATCGAGCGGCCGGTGGTGGATGTGATCGGTATCAGCGTTCGCTGAAAACCGAACAGTATTCCAATGTTGCGGAATTCGCGCGTCCGAGATAGGTGCAACTTCTCCTCATGTCACATCATTGTCATCCCCGCGAATGCGGGGATCCAAGTTGACTGCAAGAATGGATCCCCGCATTCGCGGGGATGACAAGCTTTTTGAGGTTTGGTGCAGTGGCAAACTCAAGCACTGGCGCGGCGTTCCATGCCTTTTCGGTCTGAAGGGCGCATGGATGCTGGCGTTTCACTTTTCACGGTTCTTTCAATCAGCCTGACCCCGGGCTCAGATTCTGCATGACTTGTCGAATTCGTTGCCTGACTTTTTTGCAATCAATTTGTTCCCACGCCTCCAGCAGCGGCAGGTATTTCGGATTCCGGCTGGCCTCGACTTTGTCGAGCAGACACCAAATGAGGTCGCGGCCGCGACCTATCAGGTAACTCATATCAAATGGCGGACGCGCTTCCGCCAACAGCTTGTCGAATCCCTGCATGAGTTCCACCGCGTAGGTTTCCTTCTCGATCGCCCATCCGGCGCCGGTGTAAAGAATTACCGGCAAACGATTGTCGTACACGATCCGCAAGTAGCCATCGAGAATGGTGCGGTCTATTTTTGCCAACACGTCCTTTTCCGGCAGGCTGCGATAGTAGCCATGGGCGGGGCTCTGATCGAGATGCAGTTTCAACACCACCTGCGCGCGCGAACCTTTCAGGATTTTGGTGAGCAGGTTGCGTCCGCCTTGACCAATCAGGTCGTCGGTGCCGCGCAGGACCACTTTCAACTCTTCGATGGGCAATGGCCCGACGCCACTTGGATCGAGGTGGAAGCGGACTCTTCGTACTTTGCGACTCATCTTCCAAGCATATAACACGGCTAGTGTGCGGAGCAGAAGCAGGAGCAGGCTGTTACCCGGGTTCAACGGCGGCGCTTGGCGCCATCGGCCGCAAGCGGATGCTCAATCGTAGGAGAAAACCTACCGCACAAGCGGAGATCGACTGATCGCGGCTGAGCTGTCAAGGCACCATCATCGTCGATAGATACACCGTCGTATCTGCCCTGCTGGAGAAACAAATGTACATCGTCGATAAACATTTCCCTCCCCGGAAGGCGGCGACGCCAACTCTATCCATCGTCCCAAGCGCGCAGAAGTACATGGGTGAAGACCAGAATCACGATGAAGGCAAGTACCGCATCGCGCGTGACTATCCCGTCGGCGTTTATTCTTACCTCGATTATGCTGAAGTAGAAGAGAATGCCCACAACGCCGCCAACTACGACGCTGCAGAGGCGCTCGACTTGAATTGATGCGGCGAGTATCGGACAGCGAATAGAGAGGTCGGCTTCAAATTGCTTTCATTGAAAACAATTTGACTCTGACCCGTGGCGTCGCGTGGTCCGCCTTTTTCAAAGGGGGAAATGCACGGTAGCGCGCACGGCATTAAGATCTCTCTACAGCTTCTTCGCCGTGATAATCTGGAAATTGCCGAACAAATAGGTGGTCCTCTCGCATACCCAGCCGCCCATGCTGTTCAAGTGATCGAGCGGGTCATGGGTATCCCACAGCGCGAGGCCCAGCGGCTCGAACACCTTGAAGTAGGTCCAGCTGAGAGCGCGCAGCACCCACAATTCCGGGCGGTGGAATTCGGCGAGGTATAGCGTGCCTCCCGGCGCCAGCATGCGCCCGGCTTCATTGAGTGCCCGCCCTTTCAATTCGTGCGGCAGTTCGTGCAGAAGAAAGAAAATGACATTGGCATCGACCCCGCCGTCCTGCTGTTTCATGGCGGTGGCATTGTCCTCGACGTAGTCCACCTTTCCCGGAAAGTGGCCAAGCTTGCCCTTGGCATGCGCCAGCTCATTGGCAATGATGTCGGCAATGACGACCCGTTCGGCGCCGGCATCGACTGCGGCCTTGACCACCTGCGGAATGACGTTGCCGAACGCGCACGAGGTGATCATCACCCGCTTGTTCTTCAGGTCGGATTGCTTGAGTCCGGCGACGATCTTCGCCACCAGCCGGTGGTACTGAAACAGCAGGATGGCCGAGATGATGGGCTGGAAATCAACCATCTTGATCAGCCGCATGTTCGAGTAGATCGGATAGACGTGCGATGTTTCGTCCATAGAGCCGGGAGAAAGCCCGCGCATCAGCAGTGCACCCCGCGTCACCACAAAAAAGAACAGGCCAATCGAGGTCAATACCGCGAGGGTGAATGCCCCGCTCATCATCCATGTGTTCATTTCATGTCCCTGCAGATTGAAATCCGTGCCGTCTGCTTGCAGTATCACGAAACAAAATGGGTGACTTGTGACTCAGATCAAAAAGTCCGCATTAAAACAGCGCCGGGCGGGCGTCACCTCGCCCGTTGGACCGGTGACGCCATGACGACAGCCGTGCGGAGTTTATTGCTTGACCATCGTGTAGTTGCCGTTAGTCCTCGTCAGGTTGTCGATCCAGTCGACTTTTGCCGACGTGCCCTTGGCATCGACTTCCATTTTGGTCATGCCGATGACCTTGCCGTCGCGCTTGTAGGTCTCCTCGAGGGTATTTTTCCGCACCTTGACCGAGACGCTGCTGGTACCCGGGTCGCCCTTGTACGGGGCATCGGTCCCGTCGGTCTTGGCGCTGTAGGATTCGCCGGTCGGCGTCGACATGTTCATGGTTGCGCCCTCGGACTTGTAGGTCACTTTCAGGCCATTGTCCGTAAGTTTGTCGGCCTTCTGTGCGCGCCACGAGCCGGACATCTGGTTCGACCCTTCCTTGTCATAGGCAATCCGCGCGTAGCTGGTGGTGCCCTTCACCACCTCGGCATTGTTGGGCGAAGAATAGGAGTACTCGCGTAGCATCGAGTTCTTGTCGACCGACACGGCAAACTTGTTCTGCGCGACCACTTTCCCGCCTTTCTTGCTGACCATTTCAACGTGATTCGGATCGATGATCTTCACGGCAATGGTGTCGGCATAGGGATCGCCTTCGACTTTCTGGTCCTTGCCGTCGGCCTTGACCAGCACCTTGGTCGCGCAGGTCTTGCATTCGTACATGCCGTCCTTGAACGAATACACCGACGGTTTCGCCGGATAGTCGATGGTCTTGATGTCGGTCTTCCAGGTGCCATCGAAAACACTCTGTGCCATGGCTGCCGCGGGCGCCAGTGCGATAGCCAATGAGGCGGCGAAAATCACTTCTTTCATTTAATCCTCCGGTTGTGAAATGAAAATTGGACATGCGGCAAACCAGCAACACACTGCAAACTCGCGCCCGGCGCGCGACGCATTGGCACAGTGACTCGGTGGCCGCGGGCAGGGATACATCAAGTGAAAGCAAATTTCTGAATACGCTGATTCTGCGGAGTTGTCAAAAAACCTGGAACTTCTGGACCCGTCGGCATCGCGCCAAGAGCACGCCTTTCCATCGCCATACGGCAGGCCGCGCCCGGCGGGACCCTGATAACCATTGCCAGCGCGCGGCGCGGCCTTTCCTTCGTAATACAATTGCGCCCTCGGATCACGGCCCCATCACAAGACAATGCTATTTTACCCACTCAAAAAACTCGCGCTTGCCGGCCTGGCGGCCTCCTTTATGACCTTGCCGTCTTACAGCCACGCCACCACCGTCAGGCTGCAGACCACCCTCGGCGCGATCGACGTTTCCCTCTACGACGCGGCCGCGCCGCGCACCGTGGCAAATTTTCTCGGCTATGTAAACCGCGGCGCCTACCGCAATTCCTTCTTTCACCGCAGCGTCCCCGGGTTCATCATCCAGGGTGGCGGCTTTATCTGGAGCGACCTGGCCGGCAACGTGGTCGGCGTCGCCGCCGATGCGCCCGTTGTCAACGAATTCAGCGCGAGCCGCTCGAACCGCCGCGGCACCGTGGCCATGGCCAAGCTGGGCGGCGACCCAAACAGCGCGACCTCGCAATGGTTCATCAACCTGGCCGACAACGGGCCCTCGCTTGATGGCCAGAACGGCGGCTTCACCGTATTCGGCGAAGTCACCGCCGGCAGCATGGCCGTGGTCGATGCGCTCGCCCGACTGCCGCGGGTCAATGCCGGCAGTCCGTTCGACGAGTTGCCTTATGTCGGCGCGATTGCCAACGGCGTCATCCAGAAATCGAACCTCGCCCTGGTTAGCGCCACCGTCGCGGCCGCCAACAGCTATCAGGGGCTGTGGTGGAACGACAGGGAGTCCGGCTGGGGCATGAGCATCACTCAGCATGGCAACCTCATTTTCGCCGCGCTTTACACCTACGACGATGCCGGCCAGCCGACCTGGTACGTGTTGCCGAACTGCCCGCTGGCCGGCGCCGGTTGCAGCGGCGACATCTACAAAGTGACCGGCGGGACGTCGCCGGCGGTGGCGTGGAACGACACGGCAAAGCAGGTCAATAAAGTGGGCGCCGGCGCGTTGGCTTTCACCAATACCACCACCGGCACGTTCAATTTCACCATCAACAACATTGCCGGGAGCAAAACCATCACCCAGCAGGTATTGGCAACCGGCACCACGCCACCGCCCATCGACTACACCGACCTCTGGTGGAACGCGAGCGAATCGGGCTGGGGCATTTCGCTCACCCAGCAATTCGGCATCGTCTTTGTCGCCTGGTACACCTATGACGCGACCGGCAAGCCGGCCTGGTATGTGGCGCCGAATTGCCCGCTGGTGGGCGCCGGATGCACCAGCGTTCTCTACCAGGTGACCGGTGCCACGCCCATCACGTCGGCGTGGAATGAGGCCAGCAAAATGGTGAGCCCTGTGGGCAGCGTGACGATCGCGTTTGCCGATGCCGCCAATGGAACGCTGAACTACACGATCAACGGTGTCAGCGCGAGCCGGGTGATAACCCGCCAGGTTTATTGAGTTTCGGCGCAATCGCAGTGGATACGCCGCCGCGTCAATAGCTTTCTATCCGACGCGGTTTGGAATCCACTTTTTGTCACTACGTTCCTGAACCTCTGTTGGTCCCGGCCTCGCGCAACCCTTGTGCCAATTCGCCGCGGTGGCATGCCGGCATCGGGCGCGGCGCAGAGCATTCCTGCAAGGCGCCCTTTCGCGAGCGCCATTCAAGCCTGCGTCAAGCCCGGAACGGCGCACATCCACGCAAGCCAAATGCGCTGCGCGACCGTACGGCACGCGCCCGCACACACTCAGATGCGCTGTTTCTCAGCCATTTGATACAAATCAAAAACAGGATTGCCGCGAAGCACAGACTTGTTTCATAGCCCTTGGCAACAAGTGTTGTTAGGGAACTTCTAAAAACCCCCCGACTCTGAGTTTCTGTTAAGTCGCGACGAAATCGTGAGGGGAAACGATGAAGAAGCAAAGGCATGATCTGTTCGCAGCAGACCATCGACGCCAGAAGATCACACAGTACACCAAAGTTCTTGATGCACTTGATGGACTGGTGGATTGGGCGGCGTTGACGAAGGTGGTCAACAAGTGCACTGGGCGTGAAGCGTCACAGCCCAAAGGCGGACGACCCCCGTACCCGACCCAAGTGCTGGTCAAGATCATCGTGTTGCAACAACTCTACGGCAACCTCTCCGACGAAGACACCGAATACGCGCTTCTGGATCGCGGCAGCTGGCAACGCTTCATCGGCATGGCCGACTCCCGCGACCTACCCGATGCCCGCACCATCTGGCACTTCAAGAACCAACTCGCGCAAACGGGCAGCGCCACTGAATTATTCGCTGACGTGCAGAGGCAACTCAATGCGGCCGGGCTCGCCGCCAAGGGTGGCCAGATGATTGATGCCACGATTGTCCCTTCGCCGAAGATACACTTCACCAAGGACGAGAAGCAGACCATTGCCGAGGGCGAGATACCGGCCCACTGGAGCGACAAGCAAGCCGCCCACAAAGACACCGACGCCCACTGGAGCGCCAAGCGCGGGCAGTGGTATCACGGCTACAAAGCCCATGCCAATGCTGACCAGAAGCACAAGCTCATTCGCCTTCTGGAAGTCACCCCCGCCAACGAAAGTGACATGAACCACTTCGAGGAAATGATCGACACCGCCGAGGGTCGGCAGCAACACGGCAAGACTATTCATGCTGACCGCGGCTACGACAGCGCGGC
>JANNGY010000458.1:0-1701 GCA_031404095.1 Betaproteobacteria bacterium
AATTCTAAGGGGTCAGGCTCGCATTAAATTCCGCTGGAACCTGTATTTAAAAGAGAGAAGACCACCCCCAACGCCCGCTGATCGCGGGCGTTGTTTTTAGTTGCTGTCGCCGCCTTGCGCGGCGAACTACTTCTCGTCGTCGATGACGAATCCGATGCGGCGCTTGGTGGTGGCGGGCGACGTCAACTGGCGCAGCGTATCGATAATGCCGGCGATGGCCTGATCGTGGGTCGTCAGCTTCTTCTCGATGCGTTGCTCCAACGCCCGCAGCTTCCGCGCCAAATCCTTGTTTGAGGCCAGGAGTTCGCGTTGCTGGACGAATGCCCGCACCACATAGATCGACACCTCGACCGCGCGCAGCGAATTGAGCACCGTGGCGGCCATGATGGCGCCGTGCTCGGTGAAGGCAAGGGGCGCAAAACGCGGGTCGCGGTGTTTCTGGGAACCGGTCGCAAATTGCGACCGGTTCAGCGCCTCCATTTCCCCGGGCGTCAGGCGGAACATGAAATCGGCCGGAAACCGCGCCGCGTTGCGCTTCACCTGTTCATTGAGCCGTTTGGTCGGCACTTCATAGAGCGCGGCCAGGTCGGCATCGAGAATCACCTTGTGGCCACGCACGATAAAAATCCGTTCGGCGATGATCTCCGCCGGAACCGGCGCCACGCTCACGCCTTTGCCCGCTGTGCATGACGCTTCAAGTGGCCGCGCCCGACCAGGCGCGGCTGATCGGGCCGTAGCGACCGCGTGCCACCCATCCAGACATTGCGCAGGCCGTTTTTGAGCATGATGGTCGCGGTGGTGACGGCTGAAAGCGTGTCGATAACGTCGGCATCCAGGATCATGAACGTTCTCTCAAAGAAAGTTGGAATGGCGGGAAGCGATGCGATGTTGCAATTGCGCAATGATATATCCGGCCATGATGCGAATCTCAACAAGATCGGGGTGGGAGCATATCCCGCAGGTGAGTGCGGCAGACGCCGCCAACGGCGCCCCGCGTGGCGCGCCGGGCGCAAGTCCATCTTCCTGAAAATCGCCGCTCATTGCGGTTTTGGTGATCTGCATCAAACACGGGTCGTTAGGCGAAAGTCATACTCCGTCCACAATTCAGAAATTTGCCACAGGAATTACTGGAATTCACCGGGGATCTAATTTTCATGCACAAGTTGTGCTTGCTGGTTGCGCCGAAATAAGTGTGGACAGACCGCAGCCTCGGGGGAGTCAAGCCATTGTTCAGATTATTCAAAAAAGAACTTCCTTGTCGTGAAGGGCTAGGCTCGGCGAATGGTGAAGACCCACCATGCGTGTCGATCAAGGGCGACTTCAGCAATTTTCGCTGTCCGGCATCGGTCAAGCTGCGTGAGCCCCTGGAGAAAGTCAAAGGACAGAGTTACCGGTCCGGCTATTCGTTTGCGGCCTGGGTCGTGTTGAAGGGGCCGAGTTGCGAATTGGTATGTTTCCAGAGCGAGCCGGGGGCCGAGGAACTCAAGCAACGGTATGGTGAGAGAGTGATTGCCGTAGTCCCTATCTGAGGCGGATTATCAGGGCTGAAAACGGACGACAACGCACGTCCGTTCACCACGTTTTACCGGAAGTTTCTTGATAAACACGGATGGATGTTGTTCGGGAATCCATTCACGGCGCTGATGGTAAGAAACATCACGCGGCTCGCGGCTACCGCCCCACCGCGAACAGCACCGCGTT
>JANNGY010000459.1:0-6261 GCA_031404095.1 Betaproteobacteria bacterium
GCGGCGATCATGCGAATACTTGCATAAGTTCCAAACAGAATGAAGCACTACACTAGGTAATGTTGTCATCCTGAGCGAAGCGAAGGATCTCGTCGCGTCCAGATCCTTCGCTTCGCTCAGGATGACAGGGTTTCTTTTGAACAGGAAATCGAGGGACGAATCGTCTCCCGAGCCTCCGGGCCAACCCGGAAGTGATAGTGCGGTTGCCAAACGCACTGGCACCAACGCATCAAGGCATCACCGCAAATCGGGCGGCGATCTTCTTTGCCAGTGGTGCCAGAAAATAGATCACCGGCACCGCGAATACATAGGCGACGGCGAAGGCTTTGATCCAGCGGACCAGGAAATCACTCGCCAGGCCGAGGTTGACCAGGGTGATCACGAAGGTCATCAGGAACACCATCATTGCGCCCATGACGAGCGAGAACACGAGTTGAAAATAGTTTTTGGGCAGCCGGTTCATGTTCGATATTCCCTGGTTTTCGAGATGGCGCAACGATGCGGAATGGGCCAAAAAAACGGGGGCGCCTTTGCGCCCCCACATACCACTTCACTGATGTTGCCTGTCGTTCCGCTAGCGGAATTTGTAAACGTACATGAGGCCGACATACGTCACATCCTGGTCCACCTGCTGCTTGACCGAGGTGTTGTCACCAAAGACGAAGAGGTTACTACCCTGACCCCAGACCCAGTCGTCATATTTGTACTTGCTGTACGCCAGATCTATGCGGAGGTCGGATTGTTTGTTCATGTTATATACGCCGAAGACACTGAAGATCGACTTGCGGTAGGTGACATCCGGCAGGCCGATCGCAGCTTGTGCCAGATTGGTGGCGCTGGGGGGCGTGGCAGTGATGCCGCCGAGCAGCCGGGTGCCGGTGGTGCCGGTGGACGCCGCCGTGCCGTACTTGTTTTCCTCGTTCATGTAGGTGACATTGGCGCCGACGAACAGAGTTTTCGTTGCCGCGCCGGAAATCGAGAATCCGTACGCGTCGTTGCGATTGGTGAGATCCATCATGTAACCGGTGCTATGGTTGACAAGCATGTTCTGTTCACCCAGCGAGGCGTAAGCGGTCATTTTCCACGCCTCCGATATCGCGTACGACATATCGATGCTGTAGAACGAGGAACTGCTTTCGCGCCAGCCCTTGCCCGGACCGGAAGGATCGACCGGCATTTCGTTGGTGTCCTTGCCGTCCATCGCCAGGAATTGCACACTGAGGTTGTCAGCCGGCATCCAGTCGAGGGTCACTTTCCATTTTTCGCGCTGGACATCCGCCATTGACGACGGGAACGGCGTGTTGGGGTTCAGGCCAAGGATGGATTCGGCGGGCAATACCTGGCCATAACACTCGCGTCCGCCACAATAGGTATTGATCAGGTAGGTGTTAGAGGGGGTAATGACGGTGGGCGAACCCGGATTGAGCGTGGACAGGTTGGTCCAGTCCGAACCGTCGCGTTGGCTATTGGCATACTGGATGCTGCCGTTCAGCGAGTCTGACATGCTGCGGCGCAGCTCGATCCGATAGCCGGTCTCGGTGTTTTTCTCACGCAAGGGACCAAGGCCCCCGAGCGCTTCTTCGACACGCGATTCCGGCACCAGCCGCTCATGCAAATCGTAATCCAGTCCTACCGTGACGCGGAAATTTTCCGGCAGGCGGTAGGAGGCTTCGAGTTTGCTCAACATGCGGGTATTGGAAACATGGTTGTTGTTCCAGACCGCGCCCGGCACACCAATCTGGTTCACGTTGGTATAGCTTACCGGGATGGTGGCTGGGAAAATGGCCTTCGCCTCGACGTTGTAAAGCGCGTTGGGGGTCTGGTCATCTTTCCGCATATAGGTCGCGTTGGCGAGCAGGTTCAGGTCGCGCGTCACCCGGGAGGTGAGGGCCATCTGTGCGGCAATGGTATCAACGCGGCCATCCAGATTGCTGACGCCGGGGGCGCCGGTAAAGCCCGAGCTGACATAGTCCTCATTTTGCGTCGCACGCGTAAAGGCATACTTGAACGTGGCGCGGGTGGAGGGCGTGAAGGCGTAATTGCCGGCTACGGAGAATTGATGCGCCTGATTGTCTGGCGGCAGCGCCAGCGGGGATTGCAGCACGTCCTGCAGGCTCATGCCGCCACCGGCGATGATATTGGTGCCGACGGCCGGATACAGTGCGGGCACCAGTGCGCCATTGCCGCCAAACAGGCTGTTCGGCACGATCGGGCTGATGTTGCCGTTGTCATTCGTATAGAGCGACCCGTAATAGGCGGCCGTGACGCTCAGTTTCTCGTCATGGAAAGCGAGCTTGACGTCGAACTGCTTGATATTGGAATGGATCGGCTCCGGGATCAACAGGATGGCGTTCTTGAGGAAATTGGCCTGATTGACCGCGGTGGTGGTGGAACTGCCGCACACATACGCGGCGCAGTCATAACCACGGCCCCACATCCGGGTGCCATCCTTGTCTTCGCTCTTCATGCTGGCTTCGAGCCGCAGATTGGGCGACAGCCATTTTTCGAAGCCCGCCGATCCGGCTTTACGTTCGGTCTTGAAATCGATGTCGGTGCCGGTACCGGCGACGGCCAGGCGCACCACGTTAGGCCGGGTGGAACCGGCATCGGTCATGGCGGTGTTCACCGTGAAGGGGCTGTAGCGGATGATCTGGTTGTATTCGCCGAATACCTTCCAGTCTCCCTGTTTTTGCATTTCGCCACGCAATTCACGGTTATCCAGGCCGAGGTTGCGTCCGATCACGGATACCCACATACCAGTCAGGTTGTTGCGGGTGAGGTAATCGATGTCGAACAGCAGGTAGCCGCTGTCTTCGCGCATGCCGTTGTAGATGGCCCACTGGGCCCGGTCTTTCGGGTCACCGCTGACGCCGGCGGCGCCGATGGATATCGAACTGTCGGGCGTGGTGAGGGCCTTGACGGCTTCCGAAGGCGGGGTCTGGGCCTGTGCCTGGCCGATGGCGGCAATTACCGCCAGGGCAAGGAGAGTTTGACCTGCGCGGAGGTTCTGTCTATTGGTTTTCATTTTCAATGCCCCTTTCTCAGCGGATCATGAATTGCGGGGTGGGATTCGTGGCGCTCGGATTGTTGATTCCGTGCACTTCCGTGTGGCAGTTCATGCAGCCACGCCCTTGCGTGGCGTTGGTGGTGCTTTTGCCGAGTCCGGCGGAGGTAGTCGGGGGTGCGACCTGCGCGCCTTTGAGCTGCGGGATGAAGCCGCCGTGCGGAGTGTGGCACTGTTGGCACAGGAATGGTGTGCGCACTTTCAGCATGCTTTCCACCACGGTGCCGTGCGGGTTGTGGCAATTTCCGCAATCCTCGCTGACGGGTTCATGGTTATGCACAAACGGGCCGCGCTTTTCGGCATGGCACTGGTAGCAGGTCTCGACCACACTGTCGCGCTTCATCAGTTTTGGTCCAATCGAGCCGTGGGTGTTGTGGCAATCCGAGCACGCCACCTTGCCTTCAAGCACCGGGTGACGCGACGGGCGATTGGCCATGGCACGGTGCTCCTGGTGGCAGGAGAAGCAGACTTCAAACTGGGTCACCTTGCTCAGGACCTTGTCGTTGGCGACGTGCATCGAATGGCAGTTGGTGCAGGACACGTCACGGGTCTCGTGGGTGCTTCCAGCCCAGTGAGTGCGGTTGCTGTCTTTCTTGTGGCAGGAAATGCAGGAGGCGCTTTGCACGTCGGCCGGTGAGCCGCCTTTTTTGCTGAAGGAAACATCCGGCTTGGGAGGTGTCTTGGAACCGGCGGCGGCCTTGAGGTGGGCCGTGCTGGCGCCGTGGCAACTGGTGCAGGTCGGCGTGCGACCGTCGGCTACCGTGCCGTGCTTGGTCTTGCCGATGTGCAGGATCTTCGGCCCGTCGCCTTCATCGTGACATTCGGTGCACTTGGCGTCGTCCTTGAGGAAGGGTCGGCTTTCCCGGCCTTGGCCTCCGTGGCCGCCAGGGCGGTGGATGCGCCTGCCAGCGAACCGATCATCGTTAACACCGCCAGCGCGTTGATGAGTCTCTTCATATTGTTCTCCCTCAAAGGGTGGTACCGCGGGTAATGAAGCTACGAAAAACGGATATCTCAAACTCTTTTTACGGCTTGGCAACAAACAATGTCACCGGTCATTTGTTGCGCCATTTGTTGCAATAGGCGAATTTTGAAGAAAGGTTGCGGCAGTCGTTTGCGTTAAATCAAAGGGGAGCAAAAAAGCCACATAAGTTCCGGTGAAAACAACAATTCATTATCGGCAAGCCTTTGCTGCCTAATTTGATATGGATCAAAAAGCGCGGACGCCGGACGGGCAACATAGGTCCAATAAAACGACCAGCCGGAAGGGCAAACGTGGCGGAAATGGATCAATCGCAGGCAAGGCTGCTGACGAAGGCGGCGATTTTCGACCAGTTGTCGGCGCAGACGCTGGACCGACTGGCCGAGGGCGCGACCGGGTCGGTGTTTCGGCGTGGCAACGTCGTTTTTGCCCGCGGCGGGACCGCGACCGGCATGTATGTCGTGGTTTCCGGCAACCTGAAGCTTTCCCAGGTCACGCGGGAGGGCGTTGAACATGTGATGGAATTGTTACAGGAAGGTGACAGTTTTGGTGAAGCCGCGCTGTTGACCAATCGCCTGCATCTGGTGACGGCGACCGCCGTGACAGAATGCAAACTGCTGCACATTCGCCGCCAGACGCTGCTGGCTGAGCTGGATCACGATCAGGAATTGGCGAGACGGCTTATTGGCACGCTGAGCGACCGCCTGTACCGCCAGACAAGCGATATGGAAAATGTTCTGTTGTTGACCGCGACGGGACGGGTGGCCCGGTTTATTTTTCGTCGATTGAAGGACAATGGCAGCAAGATCAGCCGGCGCGTGGCGCTGCCGTTCCGGAAATGCCTGATTGCCTCCCATCTGAACATGACCCCGGAACATTTCTCGCGAACCTTGCGCGACCTGACGATGATCGGACTTATCAAGGTTCAGGGTGGCATGGTCGATATCATTGAGGTCGACAAGCTGCGCGATGCTGCGGGCTTGATGCGCGCTGCCGAGTTTGCGCACGCCGCCGAGTGAGCGTGTTTTTGTTTGGCGGCTGATTGGCGGAAGCCGGGCAGGCACGCGACGTTTCGCTGCCCGGGTTGGGCAATCGTCAACCGCCAGCGCCAAACTCCTTTGCCAGCAACTCATAGGAACGATGACGTGCCGCGGGATCATGCGTCCAGGTGTTGATGACGATTTCATCGAGCGCGAATTTCGCCGCCAGCGCCCGCAGGCGATCGGCCACCTGCGCGACCGAGCCGGCGATCGCTTTCTCGCGCAGCGTCTCGATGGACGCACGTTCGGCCGGCGAGTAGCCGGCAAAAGCCGCTTCCGCTTCCTGCGGGGAAACCAGCGGCGTGCGTAATCCCTTCTCGAATCCGGTCCGCCAGTGCTCGCGCGTCATCAGCAGTCGCCTGGCCTCGGCTTCGGTCTCGGCCGCCAGCGCCCAGACGCAAATGGTGGCTTGCGGAGCGGGATATCGCTCGCTGGGCCGGTAGTGCTGCCGGTATAGCGCCAGCGCCTGTTCGGTGCCGCGACCTTCGGTAAAGAAATACGCGTAGGCATAGGGCAGGCCGAGGTACGCGGCCAGTTGCGCGCCGTAGTCGGAACTGCCGAGTATCCAGAGTTCGGGACTGGTCGGCCCGAGTGGATGCGCCATGATCTTGCTGAACGCATGCCCGAGCGGCAGCGGCGTGCCGGACACCCACGCCTGCAAGTCCAGCACCTGTTGCGGGAATTCCTCGGCGGCATTCTGATGCGGATTCAGCGCGAAGGCGGTCTGCCGGTCTGATCCCGGCGCCCGTCCGACGCCGAGGTCGATGCGGCCGGGCGCGATGCCTTCCAGCACGCGAAACTGCTCGGCCACTTTCAATGCCGAGTAGTGCGGCAGCATCACGCCGGCGCTGCCCACGCGGATGCGCGCGGTCGTCGCGGCGATGGCCGCGATCAGTATTTCCGGCGCGGACCCGACGATGCTGTCGCTGTTGTGATGCTCTGACACCCAGTAGCGGTGGTAACCGAGTTGATCGCAGTGGCGGGCCAGTGCCAGGCTGTCGGCAATGGCGAGATGCTGGCTGCGGCCGAGAGAAGAAGGTGATTGGTCGAGAACGGATATTTTCATGGTTTCGCATCTTACGGTGTCGCGACGCGATTGCGGATACTTGATCGCCGTTCACCTTGGGGTTTGTTGAAATTTGATAGTCCAAAGCACGTCACGGTCATCGCAAACG
>JANNGY010000460.1:0-1700 GCA_031404095.1 Betaproteobacteria bacterium
TTCCGCGGCATGCACGATTTCCAGTCCTTCACCGATCTCGACCCCGAGGACACACTGATTGCTGCCGGCCAATGGGCCTGCCGCGTCGGTGTAAAGGCGAATGAGTCCGAATGAGTAATGCATGAGCAGCCACTGGCGCGACCGACGTGAACGCGGCAGCAATGGCGCGATTCGCCTCATCATCTGGCTCGCGCTTCATGCCGGGCGCGGCCTATGCCGGATTCTGCTGGTCCCCATTTGCGCGTACTTTTATGTGACCGCGCCGATATCGAGAAGGTCGTCGCAGGAGTTCCTTGGCCGCGCGCTCGGCCGCGCCGCCGGATGGCGTGACACCTTCAGGCACCTGTTCGTTTTTTCCACGACACTGCTCGATCGAATCTACCTCTTGCACGGCCGCCAACGCGAACTGGTCATTGAGGTCCGCAATGAAGCGGCATTCCGCAATGCGCTTGCCGGTGGACGTGGTTGCCTTTTGTTCGGTTCGCACCTGGGCAGTTTCGAGATGCTGGGCATCGTCGGTAGCGTGGAGAAAAAACTGGCGATCAACATGTTGATGCATGTCGATGATAGCGCCCGACTCGGCAGCCTGATGCTGGGTGCCCAGGCCTCGTTGCCTTACAAGGTCATTCCGCTCGGCCAGGCGGGCTCGATGTTGCGGGTCAAGGAATGTCTCGACCGCGGCGAAATCGTCGGTATCCTCGCCGATCGCGTTTACGCCAGCGAGGCGACACGAAGCCTGCCGTTCCTGGGGCGCCCGGCGCGTTTTTCATTGAGTCCGCTGCGTCTCGCCAGCATTACCGCCGCGCCCGTGGTCACGGTATTTGGCCTGTTCCAGGGTGGCCGGCGTTATGAGATCGTATTCGAATCGCTGGCCGTCCGCGTTGATGATGGGCGCGCCAGGCATTCAATGCCTCCGCAATCGGCCTTGGCGAGTTCGCCTGGGGTGAATGCGCTGTCGACGGAGGCCTGCCTCGCGGCGTACGTGGCCAGCCTGGACAGCCATGCGCGGCGCTATCCGTATAACTGGTTCAATTTCTACGACTACTGGGGCGCCTGAATGAAACGTAAAGATTGCGCGCGCATCGCCTTGCGCCTCTTCTTGCCAGCCACGGCTGTACTGCTTTCGCTGACGCTCGCCAGCGCCAGGGGCATGGTGCCAGCCAGTGGCTTCGACATTGCCCGGCTGATGCAGTTGCTTGCCGCGGCGCCCGCTGCGGAAGTGTCCTTCGTCGAAAGGAAGTACTCCGCACTGCTGGCGGAGCCGGTGGTCAGTTCCGGCACGCTGCATTTCCGTCGTCCCGACGTCGTCGAAAAGAACATCGAGTTGCCGCGCAAAGAGCAATATCGATTTGCCGGCGATGACCTGGTGCTGGTGCGCGATGGCGTCGAGAAGCGGATTCCGCTGTCGAGCCAGCCGCTGCTGGAGGCATTCGCGGCAAGCCTGCGCGGCGTGCTGTCCGGAGACCTCGCCCTGCTGCGCAATCACTATCGGTTGTCTTTGAACGGCGCCGAATCCGCATGGCGGCTCGACATGACGCCCGCCGACGAGGAAACCCGCCGCTACGTGCAGCGCATCGAGGTATCCGGCCGCGCCGGGCGAATCGAGAAAATCGAAGTACGCGAAACCAGCGGCGACCGTTCGGTTCTGCAAATTCGCTAGCAAACTATCGATGGCACACCGCGGGCATTTTTCAACATCC
>JANNGY010000461.1:0-2335 GCA_031404095.1 Betaproteobacteria bacterium
TATTTGAAGATTGTGCTGGATGGGGTGTTTGGGAAGCTGGTTTTCCGAAACGAAGTTACGTGGAAACGCACCAGTGGTCACAACGACGCGACACGTCGATTTGGCGATGTGGCCGATATCCTTCTCTTTTATTCGAAGACTGATAAATACACGTTCAACGTGCAGTACATGCCTTACTCGCAGGACTACTTGGATACCTTCTACGTCCATAAAGATCCCGATGGACGAGTCTGGAGGCGCGGAGACTTGAGAAGTCCAAATCCGCGTCCGAACCTGATTTATGACTACAAGGGGTACAAACCTCATCCGAACGGTTGGGCCATCACGAAAGAGAAGATGGAAAAACTGGATGCCGAGGGCCGTCTACACTTTCCCAAAAAGGAAGACGGGCGCATTCAGTTGAAACGCTATCTCGATGAGCAGGCAGGGCAGCCAGCAACAAGCATTTGGGATGACATTTCGCCTATTCACGCGCTGACGGAAGAACGCCTCGGCTACCCCACCCAAAAACCTCTCGCCCTGCTCGAACGCATTATCAAAGCCTCCAGCAACGAAGGCGACGTGGTGCTCGATCCCTTCTGCGGTTGCGGCACCGCGCTCGATGCGGCGCAGAAACTGAAGCGCCACTGGATCGGCATCGATATCACCCACCTCGCGGTATCGCTGATCGAAAAGCGACTCAAGGCGCGCTATCCTGAACTGGCGAAGAAAGATTCCTTCATCATCGAAGGCGTGCCGCAGGATTTCGCCGGCGCGCGCGATCTGGCCGAACGCGACAAGCATCAGTTCCAGTTATGGGCGTGCAGCCTCGTCAATGTGCAACCCTATCGCGGCGGCAAGAAAGGGGCGGACCAGGGCATCGATGGCATGGGCTTCATCGAAGTCGCTAAGGCCAAGACCGAGAAGGTGCTGGTGAGCGTGAAGGGCGGTGAACACATCGGCGCTTCGATGATCCGCGATCTCATCGGCACGGTGGAGCGCGAGAAAGCTGCCGTCGGTTTATTCGTGACGCTGACGCAGCCGACCAAGCCGATGTTGACGGAGGCCGCCAGCGCCGGCCACTACGAATCGCCGCACCACGGCGCGTTCCCGCGCATTCAGATTTTGACCATTCAGGGATTGCTCGACGGCAGCGAACGTCCGCATTGGCCTGACTTATCGTTTGGCGAACAGAATTTCAAGAAGGCGAAGTCGGCCGGAAAGAGTTCGAAGCAGAAGGGGTTGTTCGAGGAGTAGGGCACGGCAAACCAGTGCCGCAATTGAAAATCCCCCAAGCCGTAGTTTGGAACCGATTACCAGTGCTTGCCCCCTTTGAAAAAGGGGGCGATGCTGTGCGATGCCGGCATCAAGGTGCCTCGGGGGATTTCTCGGTGAAGATGGATTCGCCGGAGCCCACATCGCACGTACGCAGTCGGCACGCGCCTATCCTGGCCATCCCCGTGGATTCGCACGGGCGCAGGCGGCGGGATGTGGCGAGTCCTTTGGAGATCGCAACATGAAAAAAATCATCTTCGTCATTTCGCTACTATTTGCCTGCTTTCCCGCAACGGCGCAAACGCAGCCCGCCGACCCCGATCCTTGGGCATCCGTCCGATTCCTGACCGGCAAGTGGCAGGGCGCCGCCACCGGGCAGGCGGGCGAGGGCACGGTGACGCGTCACTACGAAGTCATCCTCAACCACAAGTTCATTCACGAAACCAACATCTCGACCTATCCGCCGCAAGAGAAGAACAAGAAGGGCGAGGTGCACGAGCATCGCTCGTTCATCAGCTTCGACAAGGCGCGCAAGCTGCTGGTGCTGCGGCAGTTTCACGCGGAGGGATTCGTCAACCAGTTCGCGTTGAACAAGGAGGCGAGCACGGCGGTACGGCTGGTTTTCGACAGCGAGGCGTTCGAAAATTTCAGCAACAAGTGGCGGGCGCGGGAAACATACGATTTGTTGGGCCCCGATGAATTTACCGAGACGTTCGAGCTGGCCCAGCCGGAGAGGCCGTTTCAGGTTTACAGCAAAAACCACTTCAAGCGGGTCATTGCCGCGACGCCGCCGGCTTCCGCGCAATCAAAGTAACGATTGAGCATTGCGTAACCGTATGACACTAAAACAGCGTGTAGGTCAGGTTGCCAAAGGCTAACTGACAATCCTTCAATTTCGGCACCACGCCGTCGTGGTGCCTGCGGCAACCCGACCTTCGGCACTAGTGTAGTGCTTCGTATTTAATGCGACTTAAGTTCATTTTCACCACCTCGCTCCTTCCCCCTTTTCGGGGGTCCCCCATTTTCATGGGGGAAGGAGGCACATTTGGCGGCGATCATGCGAATACTTGCATAAGTTCCA
>JANNGY010000462.1:0-16879 GCA_031404095.1 Betaproteobacteria bacterium
GACACCACAAGAAACTAACTTTTCGAATTTCAACAAACCCCTACCGATGCAGATGAATCACGTTGCGGGCAACTTGCCGTGGTTCGCTGTCATGGACTGCCGACCTTCCCGGGGATCGCCGGTCAGTCAGGTCGCCGCACAGCACCACCATGCGCTGCTCGAGTTCAAACGCGCAAGACAGCGTAACCGCCCCGCGGTTTTGTCCGGCCAATGGTTCAGCCGGCGGTGTATCGGCAGAAATGTGCACTTGACGCGGTGCCCTCAATGCCTGTTTCAGCACCTGCCGCAGTCGATCCAGCGCGGCGCCGCCGCCCTCTGCCGATTTGGCGGCAACGGCAGGCGCATTTTCAATCAGGTCGAGCACCAGGCGCGCGCCTGCCGCGCCGCTGCCGGCGAGGAGGTCCGTTTCGTCATCCACCGTGACGAGGCAAATGCGCAGCACTTGCGGCAGGGCCCGGAATATTTCGGTGGCGCGTGCGAAACCGGCGCCGCGCTGCAAATCCAGTACCGCCACATTCAAGGCATGGGCATAGGTTTCGATGTCGAAACCGGCGGTGGACAAGCGCGGCGCGCTGACCGGTCGGCCGTCACCCACCAGCCCAGCGAACATGTTGTCGCATAACTCTTGCGGCACCGATACCTGGCCCGGCCTCGCAAAGTAGAAGCCCTGCAGGAAGTCCGCGCCGACCTCAAGCGCCGCCAGCGCTTCATCGCGGGTTTCGATGCCTTCCACGATCACTTTTGCGCCGCATTGCTGGATCAGATTCACCATGTTGGCAAGCACCCGCCTGGCGTGCGGATCGCGCACCGCCGACACCGTGACGCTGCGGTCAATCTTGACAAAGTCCGGGCGCAGCCGCCAGAGGCGGTCGAAATTGGAATAGCCGACGCCGAAATCATCGATGGCGATCTGGCAACCGAGCGAACGGTAGAGCCTGGCTGCATCGGCCAGCAAGGCCTCGTCGGATACGCCCGTTTCGAGGATCTCGACCACCACGTTGCACGGATTGACGCCGTAAAACTCGATCAGGCGCGCAAACGCCTGCGGATGGTGGGGGTCTTCAATCGCCGCTTCGGGATAGGCATTGAGAAAGACCAAGTCTCCCTCCGCGGCGAGGTTATTGAAGTTCCGCAGGTGCAGGCCACGACATAGCCAATCGAGAAACAGCTCTTCCTGCTGGTTCGCGGATACGGCAAAAACGGTCTCCGGTTTCATTGCCTGCCCGGCCAGGTTGGCGGCGCGCAGCAATCCTTCATAGCCGATGCAGCGGCGGGCGCTGGCGCAGAAGATGGGCTGAAAATGCGAGCCGAGCGTCAAGGTGTTGAACAGGTAAGTTGCCCAGCCCCTGCCTTTCGGCAACCCGGAATAAATGCGTTCTATCCCCGACTGCAGCGTGGCGCGTGCACCGATCTGCGAGTCGTTGGAATCGCTGGAAGTCGTCTTGTGTACCATCGCCTGCATGTGCGCCCCAAAGATCAGGTTGTATGGGCGCCATTGTTGCGGCCGGCGGTTACCGGCGAATTACTTGAACGCGGCGAACTATTACGCCTGTAACTCGGCGGCATTTGTAAGCACATGCAAGCACGTGCAAGCCGGCAGCAGCAGCGGGCTATTTCCCGCGGGCGGACGGCGAAAGCACCCTGGCCAGCACGTCCGCCAGTTGCTGCCGCTGGTAAGGCTTTTTCAGCACCGCCATGACGCCGGCCTGCTGGGCCCGCAGTTCGAAGCCCGGCCCGCCAAAACCGGTGATGATAATGATCGGCATGCCCGGCTTCCTGGCGTGGATGCGCGACGCCAGTTGCGTGCCGGTCAGCCCGGGCATGACCTCGTCGGTGACGACCGCATCGAAGCGATCGGGAGCGAGTTCAAAGGCAGCAAGCGCTTCGGCGCTGGTGTCATAACTGGCCACCTGGTAACCCAGCGCGGCGAGAATTTCTTCGGCAAGCCGGCGCAGATCCGGTTCGTCGTCGACCAGCAATACGCGTGCGTCGTGGCCACGCGGCCACTCCTCCGCCGCGCCACCGCTTGCGACGCCGCCTGTACCCGCCACGCCCGCCGCACCCGCTGCCGGCAGATATACGGAAAACGTGCTGCCGGCACCCGGCGTGCTTTCTACATCGATGCCGCCGCCGTGCGCCTTGGCCACCGACATCGCCAGTGACAACCCCAGCCCGGTACCGTGTCCCGCCGGCTTGGTGGTAAAGAACGGCTCGAACATGTGCTGGCGCGTGGCTTCGTCGATGCCGGCCCCATGGTCCGTGACGTTCACTTTCAGGTAACGTCCCGCCGGCAACTGGCCCTGCAACACGGTCAAAGGACGCGTCAGGTCTACCCACCCGGCCTCGATTTCCAGCGTGCCTTTGCCGGGCATCGCCTGCAGGCCATTGACGGCCAGATTCATGAACAACTGGTGCAATTCGGTCGCGTTACCGCAGACGGCTGGCGTATCCTTCAATGGCCACGACCGGTAGAGAATTTCGTGGGGATTCGATCCGCGAACGAGCGTCACGACTTCATCGAGGACCTCATCGAGGTCAAGTACCTGCAATTGCCCGGGGTTCTTGCGGCTGAATGTCAGTATCTGTGAGACGAGGCCACGGCCGCGTTCGCCTGCCTTCAGGATGGTGTCGAGCTGGCGCAACAACGCCGCATCCGGTTCACCCTGGCCGGCAGCCCGGTTGCGGGCCATTTCACCGTAACCGAGGATCGCGGTGAGGATATTGTTGAAATCGTGGGCGATGCCCCCGGCGAGCTGGCCGATCGCTTCCATCTTTTGCGCCTGGCGAAGCTCCGCCTCCAGCCGCCGGCGCTCATCCTCGGCACGACGGCTTTCCGTGATGTCCTTGACGAAACCGATGATGCGGCGGCCGCGCGGACGGCCCAGCGAAATGTCCGATGCCGGCGCCTCCACCGAGTACGCGTTCACCTCCAGCAAGCCATAGGTGTCATCGCCGCGCCGAACGCGGTATTCCAGCGTCAGGGCAGTGAGCGTCCCGGCGGCAAGGCGGCGGCGGATGCCGAGCAACCGGTCGCGATCGTCTGGGTGCACACGCGAGGTCCAGAGGCGGGTGGTATTGAGTTCCTGAACGCGCAGGCCGAGCACGTTGCGGGTGTCGCCAGCCCAGTCGATCTGGCCGCTGTCGGCGTGTATCTCGAACACCAGGCTGCCGCTGGCCTCGATCGCCGCCTCGAATCGCGTACGCCACGATTCGCTGTCGGCGAAGGCGTTGCGGCGCTCGGTCATGAGTGCGGCACCGACCAGCAGCACCACGCCGATCATTCCCATGTAGACCTGCAGCGCCAGCACGTTGGCGTGCGGCCCTTCCCCCGCGAAGGTGAAGGGGCCGGTGCCATGCGCGGTGTACCAGAGTGTCATCAGTGCATAGGCGGCGATCGACAGGGTGGAGCCGCGCAACCCGAATCGCAACGCGATCCAGATCAGGAACGGCATCGTCAGGTGCTGCATGGGTGCGACGAAGCCACGGCTGTCCGGGCTCATGCTGAAGACGAAATGCGTCGACAGTATCAGCCCCGAACAGACCACCGCCGCCTCGATCTCGCGCGAGGCCAGCACCGCTGCCAGATGCTTGCGGCCCTCTCGCCCCCACGCCAGGATCAGCGGCGCGACAATGACGATGCCGAGAAAGTCGGAAATGAACAGTGCCTTGAACTGGTCCCGGAAAGTCTCGCCGCCGCTGAGCGCATCGTCGCTGGCGCCCATGGCCGAAGACAGCACCGTCACTGCCAGCGACACCAGCGCAAACCACAGCACGCCGCGCACCGTTTCGAACTGGCGGGGAAGATCGACATAGCGCCGCATCAGCCATGCCGCCAGCAGCGGTTGCACGACATTCATGCCGGTAAATCCACTCATGGCAAAGGTAAACCCGCTCAGGTGTCCGCCGACGGCATTCGCCGCCAGGATCATCGCGCAATACGCCGGCCACAGGCGATAGCGCACACGCATCAGCACGCCGACCGCCAGCCCATCCGCCGGCCAGATACAGGCCGCCTCGCCGGCACGGAACGGCAGCGAGATCGCGAACACGAACAGCGCCACGTATATCACCCCGAACACCAGCACCCGCGCCGCGTCCATCCACAGCGGCCGGGCCGTCGGATCATTGGAAATCGCGGTGAGCAGTGGATCAGGAGTGGTCGCCATTGGCGTCGGGTAGCGTAGGAGAAACTCTGATTGTGGGCGCGGCACTTGAAATCGGCGTGACCTATTGTATGCTTCAGGTACCAATAAAATCGCGCCTAAGGGCTAAAGCCAGAATGACGCTGGGGTAATTAACCGTGCCGCATGTTCTTGCCGTTGATGATGAAGTATCTGTCCGCGACTTGATTGCGGAGTATCTGGCCGAGAACGGTTATCGGGTCACGCCGGTCGCCAGTGGCCACGACATGGAGCGGGTGCTGGCGTCGGATGCGGTCGACATCGTCCTGCTCGACGTGAAGCTGCCCGGCGAGGACGGTTTCTCGCTTGCCCGCGGCATCCGCCGCCATTCGAATGTGCCGATCATCATGCTGACGGGCCAGGGCCATGAAGTGGACCGGGTGCTGGGGCTGGAACTCGGCGCGGATGACTACCTGGTCAAGCCGTTCAGTCCACGCGAATTGCTGGCCCGCATCAGGGCCGTGCTGCGGCGCTACGAAGGCGGGCAGCCCGAGGCCGGTGGAGAAAACATCCGCCGCGAATCGGAACTGCGCACCTACCGATTTGCCGGATGGGAGCTTGCCACCGGCTCGCGCCGCCTGGTGTCGCCAACCGGCGATCGAGTCGAACTGACCAACAGTGAATATGCGCTCCTCGTCAGTTTCCTGAAATCGCCATTGCGCGTGTTGTCGCGCGACCAGTTGCTGGAAGGCAGCCGATTGCACGACGACATTTATGATCGTTCGATCGACGTGCAGATACTGCGTTTGCGCCGCAAGATTGAGGCAGACCCGAACGAGCCGAAATTGATCCGCACCGAGCGCGGCGCCGGCTATTTTTTCGACGCGAAGGTGGTCGTTATCTGAATGACGCCGGTCGGAGATCGCCGCCTCGTTTCTGTTCTCCATTAGGTGCGTGCCGTGCGCGGACACTATAATTAAAATGCATGCGCCGCAAAGGCGCCACGAATTGCCCACACCAACCCGATGAATTTTCCCGCCGGCACGCTGCTTTCCCTTGACTGGGTGCTCCTGGTCGTCGCGGGTTGGCTGGCCCTTGGGTTGGCGGGTCTCGTGTTCCTGAGAAATTTTCAGGTCGTGGCGCGCCTGCTGTTTCCTCTCTCCAGTCTTTTCAGCATCGCCCTGACGGCGATCGGCCTCACCGCCGTGGTGCAAAACCCGCAGGTCGCGGTGCTGCCGATCGGTCTGCCGGACTTGCCGTTCCACTTGCGCCTCGATTCCCTGGCAGCGTTCTTCATCATGCTGCTCGGCGCCGCCAGCGCAGGCATCTCCATTTTTGCGGCAGGCTATTTTCGTCGCGCCGAAGGCACGCCGCCGGGCCTGCTTTGCCTGGAGTATCACGTCTTCCTGGCTAGCATGGCGATGGTGCTGATGGCCGATGACGCCTACGTCTTCATGGTGATGTGGGAGACCATGGCGCTGTCGTCATTTTTCCTGGTGACGACCAACCACCGAATTCCGGAAATCCGCCGCGCCGGCTTCCTCTATATCCTGGTCGCGCACATCGGCGCCATCGCCATCCTGCTGTGTTTTGGCGTGTTGCAGGCCAACACCGGCGATTACACCTTCGCCAACATGCGCGCGCAATCGCTTTCTCCCTTCTGGGCCTCGGCCGCGTTCCTGCTGGGCCTGTTCGGCTTTGGCGCCAAGGCCGGCATCCTGCCCCTGCATATCTGGCTGCCGGAAGCGCATCCGGCCGCTCCCTCCCCGGTTTCGGCGCTGATGAGCGGCGTGATGTTGAAAACTGCCATTTACGGCTTGCTGCGGGTGAGCCTCGACCTGATTTCGACGCCGCTCTGGTGGTGGGGTGTAGTGGCCTTGTCATTGGGCCTGCTGACCGCCATGTTCGGCGCTGTGTTTGCCGCCGTGCAAACCGACATGAAACGGCTGCTTGCCTATTCGTCCATCGAAAACATCGGCTTACTGGTCATTGCCCTCGGGCTGACATTGATTTTCGCCGCCTACAAGATGCCGGCACTGGCGGCGCTGGCATTGATTGCGCTGCTCTACCACGCGCTCAATCACGCGGTATTCAAAAGCCTGCTGTTTCTCGGCACCGGGGCGGTCTTGCACGCCACCGGCGAGCGCAGCCTCGGCAAGCTGGGCGGCCTGATGCGTTTCATGCCGTGGGTGGGCTGGGTCATGTTGATCGGCATTATCGCCAGCGCCGGCCTGCCGCCGCTCAATGGCTTCGTCTCGGAGTGGCTGCTGCTGCAGAGTCTGCTCACCACCAGCACCATTCCGAACCCCTACCTGAGCATGCTGGTGCCGATCTTTGCGGCGGGCGTGATGCTGGTGGCAGCGCTGGCGGGATCGTGATGGTGAAATTTTTCGGCATCATTTTCCTCGGTCAGCCGCGCGAGGAAAAGCTCACGCATGCGCACGATGCCGGTACCCTGGAACGCATTGGCCTGCTATGGCTGGCGGCGGGCTGCGTGCTGCTTGGGTTGTTTCCCGTCACGGTGATCGAGGTGATCGATCCCATTGCCGTGCAATTGCTTGGCCAAGGCCTGGCGCAAGGCGGGCGCATCGGCAACTGGCTGCTGCTCGCGCCGGTGTCCCCTGAGCGCGCTTCCTACAGCCCGCTGATTTTCCTGCTGGTGACATCCGTCGTCGTGTTGCTGACTATCGTCGTGGTTCATCGCCTGTACCACGCGCGCATCCGGCGTGCCAACGCCTGGGATTGTGGTTACCCGCTGCAGACCGCGCGCATGCAGGATTCGGCCGAAGGCTTCGGCCAGCCGATCCGGCAGATTTTTGAGCCCTTCTTCCGCATGACGCGACAACTGCCGACACCGTTCGACCGCGCACCGCTGTACAAGGTCACCGTCGAGGATCCGCTCTGGCAATGGGTCTATCAGCGTATCGCCACCGTGACCGAGGCGATTTCGCGTGCCATCGGCAAGCTTCAGCAGGGACGGATTTCCATTTACCTGCTGTACAGTTTCATCACCCTCATTGCCCTGCTGTTCTTTACCCAGGTATGACGCTCCATCATGTCAAGCCGGAGTTCCTGACCATGCGGCAATTGAAGGAAATAGTGGGGGCAGCAGGATGAACATCGAAGGCGTCCTTGCCCAACTGACCGAAATGCTGGTGGCCCTGGTCGTGGCCCCCTTGCTCATGGGCTGGGTGAACATGTGCCGCGCCTGGCTGCAGAATCGCCGTGCGCCACCGCTCTGGCAGCCGTTTTTTCTGCTTCACAAGCTGTTCCTGAAGGAGTCCGTGGTCGCACACACGGCGAGCCCGATATTCCGCATCACGCCCTACATCGTCTTCGGCTGCATGCTGCTTGCCTGCGCCATCATCCCGACCATTTCCACCAACCTGCCGCTGGCCCCGGCAGCCGACGCCATCGCGCTGGTGGGATTATTCGGCCTGGCACGCCTGTTCATTTCACTGGCCGCGATGGATATTGGCACCTCGTTCGGCGGCCTTGGCGCACGGCGCGAAATGCTCATCGGCTTCCTCGCCGAACCGGCGTTGCTGATGGTGCTGTTTACCGTTTCGCTGATTGCCAGTTCCACCTCGCTTGTCACCATCGTGAGCCACCTCGGCAGTAGCGAACTCACCATCCTTCCCAGCCTGGCTTTCGCCGGCGTGGCTTTCACCATGGTGTCGCTAGCCGAAAACGCGCGTGTGCCAATCGACAACCCGTCCACGCACCTGGAACTGACGATGATTCACGAAGCGCTCATCCTCGAATATTCAGGCCGCCACCTGGCGCTCATCGAATGGGCCGCCGCGCTCAAGCTGTTCGCTTATTCCTGTGCGGGGCTGGCGCTGTTCATGCCCTGGGGGGTGGCCGGCGCCAGTGATTACGTGGCGTTGCTGTTCGCGTTGCCGGTGCTGTTACTGAAGCTTGGCGCCGGCGGTTTCTTGCTGGCGCTGATCGAGACCTTGCTGGCCAAGATGCGCATCTTTCGCGCACCCGAATTCCTGGCCACCGCGTTCCTGCTCGGCGTGCTGGCCCTGCTGGTTCATCTGCTGCTGGGGGCCTGAGGTGAGCGCGCTCACCGGTCAGATCGTCAACCTGTTCGCCGCCATCCTGCTGCTGATCGCGTTCGCCATGCTTTCGCAGCGGCGCATCCTATCGCTGATCAACCTGTTCGCCCTGCAAGGCCTGGCGCTGGTCGGCTCGACTCTGACCGTGGCGTTCGCCACCGGGCAGCGCCACTTGCTTTATTCAGCCGCCATCACGTTTGTTCTCAAGGTGGTGGTGCTGCCCGTCATCCTCCACCGCCTGATACGCCGCCTGAATGTGAAATGGGATGTCGAGACGCTCATCAACATCCCGACCATGATGCTGGTCGGCATCGGGCTGGTCGTGTTTGCCTTCAATCTTGCCCTGCCGATCTCGCAATTCTCGACCTCGGTTGCGCGCGGCACGCTCGGCATCGCGCTGGCTTGCGTGCTGCTTTCGTTCCTGATGATGATCACCCGCTCCAAGGCAGTGCCGCAGGTCATTGGTTTTCTGGCGATGGAAAACGGTCTGTTCTTTGCTGCCACCAGCGCCACCTACGGCATGCCGATGGTGGTCGAGCTCGGCATCGCGCTGGATGTGCTGATCGGCATGGTCATTCTCGGCGTGTTCATGTTCCAGATCCGCGAACAGTTCGATTCGCTCGACATCCACCATCTCGAAAAACTCAAGGACGATTGACTCGACCATGGACGCGCTGGCGCCGCTGCTGCTGCTGTTCATCTTCCCGCTGACGGGCAGCCTGGTGCTCGCGCTGCTGGGCGCGGACGATCGCGCGCCGGAGATCAATGTCGGCTTCAGCTTTGCCACCTTCATGGCCGCGGTATGGCTCACGGTGGAGATCATTTCCGGCGGCGCCGTGGTGCTGCTCGATGAGCAGTTTTTCGTCGATCCGCTCAACGTATTCCTGGTGGCCCTGACGGCCTTTGTCGGCTTTACCACCTCGCTGTTTTCGCGCCCATATATGCGCATCGAGCGCGATCACGGACGCATGACACCCGGCCGCATGCGCCTCTATCACAGCATGTACCAGGCGTTCAGCTTCACCATGCTGGTGGCGCTCACCACCAACAACATGGGCATCCTGTGGGTGGCGATGGAAGCGGCGACACTGGCCACCGTGCTGCTGGTGTCGGTGTACCGGACGGCGGCGAGCCTGGAAGCGGCGTGGAAATACTTCATCCTGTGCGGTGTCGGCATTGCCCAGGCGCTGTTCGGCACCATCCTGCTGTATTTCGCCGCCGAGCGAGTCCTGGGGGCAGAGGGCAATGCGCTCTTGTGGACGCACCTGAACCTGGTCAAGTCGCAGCTTGAACCGGCCATCCTGTCGCTGGCCTTTGTGTTTCTGCTGGTCGGTTACGGCACCAAGGTCGGGCTGGTCCCGTTGCACAACTGGCTGCCCGATGCCCACGCCGAGGGGCCGACACCGATCTCTGCGGTGCTATCAGGCTTGCTGCTGAATGTGGCGCTCTACTGTCTGATTCGCATGAAAGTGCTGACCGACGGCGCGCTGGAAACCCATTTCGCCGGCAACATGATGATGGCCTTCGGCCTGCTGTCGGTAGTGGTGGCGGCCTTCTTCCTGTCGCGGCAAAAGGACGTCAAGCGCATGTTCGCCTATTCGTCGATCGAGCACATGGGCCTGATGGCGTTTGCGTTCGGCATGGGCGGGCCGATCGCCAATTTTGCCGGCCTGCTGCACATGACCGTGCATTCGCTGATCAAGTCGGCGATTTTCTTTGCCGTCGGTCACGCCACGCAAAAGGCCGGCACACAAAACATGGAGGACATTCGCGGCCTGATGGCGCAGAGCCCGGCGATCGGCTGGGGCCTGCTGCTCGGCACCATTGCCATCCTCGGCATGCCGCCGTTCGGCGTGTTCGCCAGTGAATTCCTGATTCTCACCACCGCCATGCGCGAGCATCCCTGGGCCACGCCGTTCCTGCTGATTTCGCTCGGCGTCGCGTTTGCGGCGGTGTTCGGCAAGGTGCAACCGATGGTGTTCGGCGATACCAACGTCAAGCCGCTGGCGCACCAACCGGCGCTGGTGCCGGTGTTCATTCATATCGGCCTGGGCCTGATGCTCGGGCTGTATATTCCGCCTTATCTCGCGCGCTGGTATGAACAAGCGGCGAAGTTGATCGGTTGAAGAATTTCAATATGCGCATTCCCGGACTGTCACTGGTGTTTCAACCGCTTCCCGGCGCGGTGCCGGCCGCATTGGCGCGGGTAGACAACGCCGAATGGAACGAGGCGGCGCGGGTGGTGTACGAATCCGGCCGCAAGCTGGTCGCGCTTTGGGGGACCGATGATCGAGATCGCGACGGAACCTTCGGCATCTTTGCGGCCTATGCCGTGGATACCGGACTGGCGATCATTGCCTTGCCTATCGCGCCACCTCCACCCGATGCGCAAACTTCTCCGCCCGATGCGCAGGCATCTCCACCAGACGTCCCCTGCTATCCGGCGCTGTCCGGCATGTTTCCCGTTGCCGGCCGCATGCAGCGCGCGGTGTATGACCTGCTCGGCATCCAGGCGAGCGATGCCGCCGACCAGCGCCCATGGTTGCGTCACGGCGCGTGGCCGGATGGCGTCTTTCCCTTGCGCCGGGATTTCGACGCCACGCAGCGTTTCGACAACCCGCAGGAGGACTATCCGTTCGTGCGCGTCGCCGGCGACGGCGTGCACGAAATCCCGGTCGGCCCGATCCATGCCGGCATCATCGAACCCGGGCATTTCCGCTTTTCGATCGTCGGCGAAAAAGTGCTGCGCCTCGAGGAGCGCCTCGGCTATACGCACAAAGGTATCGACAAGCGCTTCGAGAGTTTCACCGTCGCCGATGGCGGCCGTCTCGCCGGCCGCGTGTCGGGAGACACCACCGTGGCCTACGCGTGGGCCTATGCGCAGGCCGCCGAATCGCTCATGGTGATCACCCCGCCCGACCGCGCGACCTGGCTGCGCGCGCTGATGCTGGAACGCGAGCGCGTCGCCAACCACCTCGGCGACTTGGGCGCCCTGGGAAACGACGCCGCATTCGCCTTCGGACTAAGCCAATTCACGCGTCTCAAGGAGGATTGGCTGCGCTGGGCCGGGACGGCGTTGGGCCACCGTTTCATGATGGATTGCATTGTGCCGGGCGGCGTGACGCACGATGTTTCTTCGGAAAATGTGGAACGCCTGGCACGGCTGGCGTACGACGTTGAAAAGGAATTGCAGGTGCTGCGGCACATTTACTATGAGCACGCTGGCCTGCAGGACCGTTTCATCACGACCGGCCGCGTGACCGCGCAATTGGCGCTCAAGCTGGGCCTCACCGGCATGGCCGCGCGAGCCAGCGGGCAGGCGCGCGATCTGCGAGTCGCGCACCCGGCGGCGCCCTATGACCACTTGAACGTAAAGGCGGCGCTCCGCACCAACGGCGACGCGGCGGCACGGGCGGCGGTGCGCTTCGACGAATTGTTCGAATCGCTGCGCTTGATCCGGCTGATCCTGCACAAGTTGCCGGCGGGCGATTTGCATACCGAACTCACGCATCCTCGCCCCGGCGCCATCGGCGTGGGCTGGGTGGAAGGCTGGCGCGGCGAGGTGCTGGTCGCACTTGAGGCAGGCGAAGGCGGCATGATCCGCCGCGGCCATGCCCATGACCCCTCCTGGCAGAACTGGCCGATTCTGGAACATGCGGCCATGAACAATATCGTGCCCGATTTCCCGCTCATCAATAAATCGTTCAACCTGAGTTACAGCGGGCAGGACTCATGATTCCCATCTTGTTAAAAATTATCCGCACCGGCATCGTCAGCGAGCCGGCGCCCGCCGCGCGCGAGGACTTTCGGCACGTGAGTGGCCTTCGTCCGGCGCAAATCCAGCATGAGCTGCTGACCAAGCTGGGCCGCGCACTGGCCATTCGACAGGTTGATGCCGGCTCGTGCAACGGCTGCGAGCTGGAAATACACGCGCTCAACAACCCGTATTACAACGTCGAGGGTTTGGGCATCAAGTTTGTCGCCAGCCCGCGGCACGCCGACATGCTGCTGGTAACCGGCCCGGTGTCGCGGCACATGGAACGCGCGCTCAGAATCGCCTATGCGGCAACGCCCGAGCCGAAACTGGTGGTGGCGGTGGGCGAATGCGGCTGCAATGGCGGCGTGTTTGGCGAAAGTTATGCCAGCTGCGGCGCGGTATCCAACGTCATCCCGGTCGATGTCGCCGTGCCGGGCTGCCCGCCGCCGCCGCTGGCGATCCTGCAGGGGATCCTGACGGCGGTGACGGCCAAGGCGGATCAAGCGGGCCGTCAACCCGGAAACTGAAATTGAAAAAATTCCCCACCCTGTTCCTCTCTCACGGCTCGCCCATGCACGCCATCAACGCGGGCGAGGCCGGCGAAGCATGGGCGGTGCTGGCCAAACAGTTGCCCAGACCCAAAGCGGTATTGATGGTGACCGCACATTGGGAAAGCAACCTGCCGATGTTGTCTGGCGTTGCCAGGCCATCGATGATTTACGACTTCGGCGGTTTTCCGGCCGAGCTATACAAGATTGTCTATCCCGCGCGGGGGTGCGCCGGACTTCGCCGCAAAGGCGCAGGCCCTGCTGATGGCGGCCGGCATCACGTCAGGCATCGACGGCGACCGTGGCATGGACCATGGCAGTTGGGTTCCGCTGTTGAAAATGTATCCCGATGCCGATGTGCCGGTGGTGCAACTCTCGGTCCAGCCGGCGATGAATCCGCGCCACCACTACGACGTCGGGCGCGCTCTCGCGCCGCTGACGAACGAAGGCGTGCTGATCGTCGGCTCCGGTCACCTGACTCACAACCTGCGTGACTGGATGATGTCGCGGGGGCAGTCTGCACGCGCGCCCTATGCGCAGGCATTCCAGCGCTGGGTATTCGATCGCCTGGCGGCACACGACATCGACGCACTGACGCGCTATCGGCAGGAAGCTCCCGAGGCGGCACGCGCGCATCCCACGGAAGAACACTTCCTTCCGCTGTTTGTAGCACTCGGCGCGGCCGGCGATGATGCGGTACCGGCGCGCGTGTTTGAGGGTTTTGAAGGCACGGCGCTGGCGATGGATGCGTACCGGTTCGGGGGATTGCCAATTTGACCCCCGAATCGGAATCTACGATACTTCGCGCAGCATGTCCCTTCTCTTTCTGCCCTTTTTTTCGACAGGTGAATCATGAAAACCCAATTCGCGGTGCTGACCGTGGCCACGCTGATATCGGCGAGTGCTTCCGCCGCCGTTCCCCAGTACACCCCGGTTGACCATTCGCCCGTCTGGCCGCTTTCGGCAGAAGTTGCCAAATCGGCCTGGGTCGAGTACACCACCGAAAAAGTCACGAAGTTGTATTCGCCCAAGAAATGGACCTTCCTGACCGAAGTCGATGGCGGCTTCGACAAGGACAATTCGTGCGTGGTGACGGCACGGGTGACGCTGGTGCCGTTCGGCACCGGACTGTACCGCAAAGACGTCATTTACAAGCCGAAGAAGACCGTCGCCACTTTTGGCGTCACGACAAAGGCAACCAAGGACCAGTGCCGCGACATGGCCACCGCCAAGCTCAAGGAAGCGATCAGTTCGATGATGGTGATTCTGGCGACAAATCCCTGATTATTCGGCGTCACGCGAACTGGCCCGTTCGCGACGCCTCCGCAAAGGGTGTAACGCGTAGATGTTTTTCTGGCCCCGATTGTGGTGCCTCGCCGCTCGCCATGTCGCCACGCAAGAACGCAACCGGCAAAACCGGAAAGGGAGATCATGAAGCAACTCTCACGCATTGGCAGGTCCGTCGGGCTCGTATTGATTTCGGCATTCATCCTGGGCGGTTGTGCCGTCGGCCAAAAATTTCAGTATTCCGACGTTTCAATGCCATTAACCAGAATTGCGTCAAGTGGACCGGTCGGCGTCGGCGTCCATGACGTCCGCGCCTATGTCATCTCCGGCAGTAAGCCGGAATCGTTCGTGGGCCTGTTGCGCGGCGGATTCGGCAACCCGTTCGATGTCACCACCGAATCCGGAAAACCAATGGCGACCGACATGCGCGATGCCCTCGTCAAGGCCATGCAGAACAAGGGCCTGACGGTGGCGCCCGTGACAATCAGCCCCCGGGATAGCGCCAGCAAAGCGAAAGGCACACTGATGTCCACCAATGCCCGGCGGCTGGTGCTGGTGACCATCAGCGAATGGAAGAGCGACACGATGATGAGTACCGCGCTGATTTTCGACGTGACGCTTGCCGTGCTGGACGCCAAAGGCGAGCAACTCGCGGTGAGTCGGATCAACGGCAAGGACAATCTCGGCCATCTCGGGATGACCCCGCACGCGGGCGTCTCGGCCGGTTTCGCACGCAAGTTCGATGCGATGTTTGACGATGAAAAGATTATTGCGGCGTTGCAGTAAGTGCCGGAATGAACACTGGACGATATACAAACTCCAGCACTGGCGCGGCTTGACGGGCAAAAAACACTGAAGAACCGCGCCAGTGCTGGAGTTTTACCTTCTGGTCGTGGCGCTAAAGCCTTACTGCCGTCTCCAGCGCCAGTTCAATCATTGCCCCGAAACTCGTCTGCCGCGCTTCTGCGCTCATGTGTTCATTCGTGCGAATCTGGTCTGACACGGTGAGAATCCCCAGCGCGCGCGCGCCATATTCCGCGGCGAGGCCATAGAGCCCGGCGAGTTCCATTTCCACCGCCATCACTTTCATCTTTTCCAGCTTGTCGAACATCTCCGGTTGCGGGGTATAGAACAAGTCGGCAGAAAATACATTACCGACCCGCACTGTTTTCTTCTGCTCCTTCGCCACGTCGGCCGCCGCGCGCAACAAATCGTAATCGGCAATCGCCGCGTAATCATGATCCATCAGGCGCATGCGATTCACCTTGCTGTCGGTCGAAGCGCCCATG
This sequence comes from Betaproteobacteria bacterium, assembly GCA_031404095.1. GTDB lineage: Bacteria > Pseudomonadota > Gammaproteobacteria > Burkholderiales > Usitatibacteraceae > UKL13-2. The sequence goes on from JANNGY010000462.1 coordinate 15,067, forward strand.
GCAATGATGATCTCGCCCAGTTTGATATCGGCCATCAGCGCGCCGCAGGAACCGACGCGGATCACGTTCTTCACGCCGTAGTCCTTGATCAGCTCGGTCGCGTAGATGCTGCAGGAGGGAATGCCCATGCCGTGCGCCATCACCGACAGACGTTTGCCTTTGTAAGTGCCGGTATAGCCGCTCATGCTGCGCACGGTATTGACCAGCTTTGCATCCTTCAACCAATTTTCGGCGATGAACTGGGCGCGCAGCGGGTCACCGGGCATGAGGACGGTTTCGGCGAAATCGCCGGCTTGGGCATCAATGTGGGGTGTAGGCATGTCTGGACTTAGAGCTTGTATTTGGATTTCTGATTGAGGGGAAACAGAATTTCAATGCGGGAGGCGTATCGCTATTTACGATACCGGGTTTAGGGGCGGAACTGTCAATGAGCGCCGCGCTTCCGGTATTCGTCCGTGAACGTCACGTTGTGCCCACCGCAATTCATGCCATCTTCGCCTACCTGCAGGCCCTTTTCAACCAAGGTGATGATGATTTTAAATTCGGCGTATTCCGGCTCCTGATAGGCGATGCGGTTTCCATCAACACGACTCAGCCGGCGCAGACAAAAACTCGTGGCCTGCGCGGCACCGGCAGACATGGCCCACAGCAGGGTTGCGTCGGGGAACATTCGTTTCAATGTGGCCCCCAAATAAACGCAGGCGCAGGGTGTTGATGCCCCCACGCCACGGTGTCTTTACGGCCACAGGCCTGGCGATCACCGCGCCGCCTCATCCCGGTGCCACTCCTTGCTCGAATGTTCCTTCTCGAACTGCTGCCGGTCCTTCGCGAACTGTTCTTCCAGTTCATCGCGCCCCGCCTTCGCGGTTGATACCAGGCGATCATCGTCGTCGAAATGCGCAATCATCGCTTCGGTCACGACGATGTTGTGGCGCCGGAAAATGTTGGCCATGTCGCGTGCGCGAAAGCGGTCGATTCCCATCGTTTCCAGCGCATGGCGTCCCGCCAGCAGCGCGGACTCAAAGGTTTCGCGCTCCACGATTTCAATGCCGCGTTTGCGCAGCTCGACGTAATGGGTGACGTTGCGCGCACGCGCGACGATCTTCAGTTGCGGAAAATGTTCGCGCACCAGGTCCGTGAGCTTGAGATTGTCTTCCATGTCGTCGATGGCGTTGACCAAAAGCTTCGCGTCACCGGCACCGGCCGCGCGAAGCAGATCGAGCCTGGTGGCATCGCCATAGAACACCTTGTTGCCGAACTTGCGCAGCATTTCGATCTGGTCGGGATCGTGGTCAAGCACCACGGTGCGAATGCCATTGGCCATCAGCAGGCGGCCGATGATCTGGCCGAAGCGGCCGAAGCCGGCAATGATCACCGGTGCATCCTTCTCATCAATCACGTCGGCCTCGTCGGCGCCACCTCTTCTTTGCGCGCATTCGATGCGCGCCATCCACCAGTCGTGCACGATCAACAGCAGCGGCGTGGTCGCCATCGACAGCGCCACCGCCATCGTCAGCAGCGCTTCCCACTCCCTCGACAGCACACCGGCCAGCCGTGAAGCGCCGAACACCACGAAAGCGAACTCGCCGCCTTGCGAAAGCAGGAATGCGAACAGCCAGCGCTGTTTGGCATTGACACCCATCACCCGTGCCACCACCCAAAGCGTAATGACCTTCACGAGAAGGAATCCGAACACCAGGCTTGCCACCAGTCCGGGCTGACTGACCAGCAATCCGAAATCGATGGCCATGCCGACGGAAATGAAAAACAACCCGAGCAACAGGCCCTTGAACGGCTCGATATCGGTTTCAAG
>JANNGY010000463.1:0-3721 GCA_031404095.1 Betaproteobacteria bacterium
CCTCCGCGTAGCGGCTTCGTCCAACTCTACAGTGAAGTTCGCTCCCTTCAGTCGCTGGACGGCGCAAAAGCGCGCCGCCTTTTACCTTAATCGTTTGGCCTCCATACAAACGTATGGCTTTTTATATTGCCGAGTTGTAAACTCTGCAAATGGCAGGTGTGCGCTTCGATTGGGACCCGGAAAAGGATGCTGAAAACCAGCGCAAGCATGGTGTTTCATTTGGGCGCGCGCAATACGCTTTTGCTGACACTAAACGTGTGATTGCCAAGGACGATTCCCACAGCCAAACCGAGGACCGGTATTACTGCTTCGGCGAAGTTGATGGCGGCGTTCTCACGGTGCGGTTTACATATCGCGCTTCGGTTATTCGAATAATTGGCGCTGGCTACTGGCGCAAAGGAAAGGCTACCTATGAGCGCAAAAATTAACTACACGAATGAGCCCCTTGGTCGGCTTCAAGTGCTCCCCGATTTCCTTCCGTCGCCTGAGGAGTTGGCATTTCGAGAGGAGGGCGTGAAAGTCACATTGGCTCTCAGCAAGAAAAGCATCGACTTTTTCAAGTCTGAAGCGACAAAACATCAAACGCAATACCAGCGCATGATTCGTCGTCTGATAGACGCGTATGTTGACGCGCAGGCCCTAACACGTCGCTCGAGCGGACGCACCACAAAACGACGCGCCGCCTAGCTTGGTCAATAGGTGTCAAATCGAAATCCGGGAAATCCTACCGTCCGAGACCGAAGCAGCGAGGCAACTTCTCAAGACAGCCGGCTGGGATCGGAAAGTTGCGAACGCTGAGGAATTTCGTGAACTGGTGTCGCGCTCTCAACGCGCTCTTGTCGCTGTGGAAGGTGGCGAGGTCGTCGGTTTTCTTCGCGCGCTAACCGACGGAATGGCGAATGGGTACATTTCAATGGTGGTGGTGGCGGAGGGGCACCGGCGCAAAGGCGTGGGTCGAGCTCTTGTACAGGCTGTGATGGGCAACGATCGAAGCATCACCTGGGTACTTCGGGCAGCGCGAACAGGGGTGTCCGGGTTCTATGAGAAGCTTGGTTTCGCCCAATCCGAAGTAGCCATGGAGCGTCCCGGTGCAAGAGTATCTGACGCGGGCTCATGAGGTCATGCGTGACCTTGGCGCCGGCTAACTGGAATCTGTGCGGCAAATGAAAGCGGGAAAGACTCAAGCCGTCTTGTCAGCCGCTATTGAGTCTCGCGAACGTCCTGAGTGACCGTTCAGAGCATTTCCTCACGCCTTCACCGCCTCATACAGCTTCGTCACCCGCTCCATCACCTCAAGGATGTTGTCACACGCTTTCGTCACGTGTTCCAGTTCGATGGTCGAGGACTTGTTGGCATTGAGCCGTTCGATCGCCTGCTTCAGGAACAGGTACTGGGTTTCCGCCAGCGCCAGCTCACTCTTGATCTGCGCGGAATTTTGCGGCGCGGCCAGCAGCTTGGCCATGTCGGTGCGGTAGTCGGCGTCGGCTTTCTTCAGGTCGTTGGCAATCACCTCGGAGCGAATGCCCCAGCTGCGAAACAGGTAGAGCTTGGCGATGCGCTGGCTCAGCGTACGCACGTCACCGGCGGTGGCAATCAGGTCGCTGCGGCCGGATTTGGTATGTGCGGCAATCAGCATCGCGCCCTTGGTGGAAATCCACACCAGCTCTTCGTTCTGCTCCGCCAGTTCGCGCGCATTGGCGAGGCTCACCGGCTTGGCGGTGATGACCTTGAATTCATCGAACAACTGTTCCAGCAGCAGGTAATTGTCCTTGATGTCCGGCGTGGGCGCGGCGGCCTGCAGATCTTTAAGCGCCCTGTCGAATTCCTTTACGGAGTCGTCGAGTTGTCTCCTGGATCGGGTCTCGAGCACTTTCTGGCCGACGAGCGTGAAAGACTTGGTAATACGTTCGGCCAGCATCGGTTGACGGATCGCCTTGTTCAAGGTGGCGGGGCCATCGAACTTGATCGTGGCCGCCTTCTTTGCCTGTGCGCCTGCGCCGGTGCAACACACACCGAAAAATATCGCGGCCAGAACAGCCAGCCAGCGACTGCGGAAGTTTGTGTTGTGATTCTGCATGGACGGCATCCTGTGGTGAGTTTTTATCGTAACACGCTCCCTACGAGGCAAGACTGGCGCTGGATTCAAGTGAACGCGCCGTTCAAGTCCAGGGCCGCGAGGAAGCGATCGCTCGCGCTCGCAAGGGCAGCCGACAAGGCGGATTGGCTTTTCGACATCGTCAATCTCTGGCGAAATCGATAATCACGCCGGACTGGACGGATTCGCGCAGGAATCCTTGCAAATCGAATCCGCTGTCCGCTTCCAGCGCGGCGGCGGTCGCGCGTTCCAGCGACCCGCGCTCGCGCAACGCGCACAGGAATCGCCAGGCACCTTCAGGCAGGCACTGAATCACCACGCCGACGCCGGCACCGGTGCCATCTCCCGCGTCGCGCCTGACCAGCAACGCATCGCCCTCCTGCTGCCAATCGATCCGCTGGTCGCCCTTGAAGTCATCCTGGTTGACCTGCCAGATGCGCAGGAGCGGAAACGCCGAGGCCAGCAAACGCACCGCCGGATGCAGGCGGAAAACAAGCCCGCCATGCGCACCGGCATCGACCGCGGCGAGGCGCGCCAAGTCAAACGGGGCCGCATCGGCAGCATGAAAGCATTCGTGCCAAGCCCACTCCAGGCGCGCGACATCGGCCAGGTAAGGCAAATCCGCCGCGTGCGCATAACCCGCCAGAAAGGCCGGCCATTCGCGGCCGAATTGGTTCAGGTCGCCGGATAGCGATGGCGTGGCGAGAATGAACTGATCCGCCGCATGACGGAAAAATGCGTCACCGACAATACGGTTAACGACCGGAAAAATGTCCGCGAGTGCGCCGCGCAAATTGTGCATGACGTTGTACCGATAGACTTCCAGGCGGCGGTTGGCGTCCAGTTTGCCGCCGCGGATGAGTCGGTTGGCGGCGCTGTCGCCGGCCGCGTCGGCGGACAGCAATGCCTCGGCCATCGCTTGTTGCAGTTCATGCAGCACGCGTCGCCTCCCGGCAATGTGCGGCGAGCATGTCATTCGCCTTCTCCGCCTCGGCGAGCAGTACTTCGAGGGCGGGAATATCGGTATCCCACTCGATCAGTGTCGGTACGGGACCAAAGCGTTCGATGGCGCGCCCATACAGGGTCCACACTTCGTCGCACACGGCGGCGCCGTGGGTGTCGATCAGCAATTCGCCGGTGTCCTGGAATCCGGCCAGATGAATCTCGCCGACGCTGCGCGGTTCGATGGCATCGAGAAAAGTCCGCGCGTCAAAACCGTGATTGACCGCATTGACGTGGATATTGTTGACGTCCAGCAGAATCCGGCAGCCGGCACGGCTGGCAACCTCGCGCACGAACTCCCATTCCGGAATGTCCGAATCGACGAATTCGAGGTAACTGGAGACGTTTTCGATGAGGATCGGGCGCTTCAGAAAATCCTGCGCCTCGCCGATGCGAGACACCACATGTTCAAGCGATTCGCGGGTATAGGGAAGCGGCAACAAGTCGTTCAGGAAGCGGCCGTTTACCCCGACCCAGCACAGGTGCTCCGAGATGAGTACCGGGTCGATGGCATCCACCAGCCGTTTCAGCTTTCGCAGGTGGTCTGCGGCTAATGGGTCAGCGGAACCGAGCGAGAGCCCGACGCCGTGCGTTCTGATGGGGTAGTCCTCGCGAAATCGCGCC
>JANNGY010000464.1:0-3146 GCA_031404095.1 Betaproteobacteria bacterium
GGTTCTCGATATCGTCAACAAGCAGGCCAGCAGTGTTGCCAAAGGGGGAGGCGCCAATGACCCCTCCTGCAAGAACCCCTTCAGCGGTGAAAGGACTTTCAAGCTGGTGGCCGGTCAAAAAGTCCAGGTCGAGGCCGTCAACAAGGCGAAGCCGTTCTAGCAGCCTGTCGGACTTAAAGGAAATCGGCTGCAAAATGATCTGGCCGGTGCATATTCCCCCGCTTTTCGGCACCAATGGAACAACCATTGGCTTGAAAATCGGCGAAATCTGCCCTCGCCCATATCATTTTTAGTTCCGGCATAACCTAAAGGTTAGCCTTCTCTGAAACTTCGTTTTCGCTTCGATTCTTTAAGTCCGACAGGCTGCTAGCCCGCCGAATCCGCGCCAATCAAATCCGCCGTTTTCTCCGCAATCATGATCACCGGCGCATTGGTGTTGCCGCCAACGATGCGCGGCATGATCGAGGCATCAACCACCCGCAGGCCCTCGATACCATGCACCCGCAATGATGCATCCACCACATCGGTCGCCGTCGGCCCCATGCGGCAGGTGCCGACCGGGTGATAGATGGTGTCGGCCTGGCCGCGGATGAATTCTTCGATTTCCGCGTCCGATTGCGCACTGGCCGAGCGGCGTAATTCCTTCGCGCCGTACTGCGCCAGCGCCGGCTGGTTGAGAATGCCGCGCATCAGTTTGAAGCCGCGAACCATGCGCGCCGTGTCGTCCGCATCGGCAAGGAAATTGGGGTCGATCCGCGGCGCAGCGTACGGGTCGGCACTGGCGAGCGAGACGCTGCCGCGGCTCAGCGGACGCAGCAGGCAGACGTGGCAGGAAAAGCCGTGACCGAACGTGGTCTTGCGGCCATGGTCCACCAGCTTGCCGATGACGAAATGCAATTGCAGGTCGGGGATCGCCTCCTCGACCCGGCTCTTGATGAAGCCGCCGGCCTCGGCGTAATTGGTGGTCAGCATGCCCCGCCGATGATTGCGCCATTCGAAAATGCCCTTGAGCGCACGCCATGCGCCGGCCGGCGACAGGCCGAACAGCTCCTTCAGGTGCGGGGCGTCATAGACCTGCACAGTATCAATGTGATCGTGCAAATTCGCGCCGACGCCGGGTAGATCGTGCACCAGCGGAATGCCGTGCTGCTGGAGTTGCGCGGCAGGCCCGATGCCGGACAGCATGAGAATCTGCGGTGACAGCAAGGCGCCGGCACACAGCAGCACTTCGCGCGCGGCTTTCAATTGGTGCAGCCTGCCGTCCTGCCGATACTCGACCCCCACGGCGCGCCGACCCTCAAGCAGGACGCGGGTGGTGTGCGCGCCGGTGATCACCTGCAAATTCGGCCGCGCCAAATGCGGCGTGAGGTAGGCCTTGGCGGCGCTGCAACGCTCGCCATTTTTGTGCGTCACCTGATAGAGCCCGACACCTTCCTGCTCGATGCCATTGAAGTCGTGATTGACGGGAAACCCCGCCTGCCGTCCCGCCTCGACGAAAATTGGACTGAAACGACTGGGACTGCGCGGGTCCATCACATTCAGTGGGCCACCAGCGCCATGAAACGCATCGGCGCCGCGCTCGTTGTGTTCCGCGCGCTTGAAATACGGCAGCACGTCCTCCCAGGACCAGCCCGGATTCCCCTCCGCCGCCCAATGGTCGTAATCGCGGTGGTGGCCGCGCGCGTAGACCATGGCATTGATGGAACTCGAGCCGCCCAGCACCTTGCCGCGCGGCTGGTAGCCAGCCCTGTTGTTCAGGCCGTGTTGTGGGACGGTGTTGAAAACCCAGTTCGCCTGCCCGTTCTGCGCCAGCAGCGCGAGGCCCGCCGGACAATGAATCAGCGCGCTCTTGTCCGCGCCGCCCGCCTCGAGCAACGTGACGCGAGTATTCGGGTCTTCGCTCAGGCGCGCGGCGAGCACGCAGCCGGCGGACCCGCCGCCAACGATGAGGTAGTCAGTCATTCGGCAATTGTAATCCACCCGTGTGCGGGCCCAACATGACGGCAACAAAACGCGTAGGTCAGATTGCCGCAGGCTACCTGACGATTCATTGGTACAGGCACGCCCCTGTCGGGTAGCCTGCGGCAACCCAACTTACGGCAATGGGGATTAGTCCACGGGCGAATCGAAAAAATTCTTGTTGCTTTGATTTCGCAGCGGGTAGGTCAGGCTATGCAGTTTTCAATTCCGAAACGGCTGCGAGCGGAGTCCGGAATCGTCGAAAATCGGCTTGCTCCCACATTGGGACCATGTTAACTTGGCGTATGCGCATCATCGCAATCGGCACCCTGAAGGCGTTCTGGACCAGGCATCCCGATGCAGAAACACCGCTGCGCGCGTGGTACGCGGAAGCTAGCCACGCGAACTGGGCGACACCGGCGCAGATCAAAGCCGCCTATCGCGATGCAAGTTTTATCTCCAACAAGCGGGTGATCTTCAACATCAAAGGCAACAACTATCGTCTTGTGGTGGCTGTGCACTACGACAAGTACCGGATGTTCATCCGCTTTGTCGGGACGCACGGCGAATACGACAAGATCGATGTCGAAACAATCTGAGGTGGCAATCATGGAACTCAAAACCATTCGAACCAAGCGCGACTACGAGACAGCACTCAGGCAGGCTGAGGCATGGTGGGACGCGCCCACGGGCTCGCCGCAGGCCGAGCGGCTCGATGTGCTGACCCTGTTGATCGCGGACTACGAGGCGCGACATTTCCCAATCGAGCCGCCGGAACCGATCGACTTCCTGCTTTTCATCATGGAGCAGCGCGGACTGACAAGAAAGGACCTTGAGCCTTTCATCGGTTCGCGCGCGCGGGTAGCCGAAGTGCTCAATCGCGTGCGCCCGCTTTCGCTTGAAATGATCCGCGGTTTAAACGAAGGGCTGGACCTTCCGGCGGACGTGTTGGTCAGGCGCTATGCACTTCGACAGGCGGCCTAGCCTGCATATTTCATGGGGTCGCGTTCGACGGGGTGAGGCGGGGGTTTCGCGGCGCAGGCGCCGCGCCCGTCTGAACCGGAAACCGAAGCAGCGGTTTCCGAGGGTCGATGGGCGAGCGATTTTTCGTTCGACTGACCACGGCATGGCGAGCCATGCCACGGGAAGAGAACGCTCATTTGGCAAACCCGGCGCCGGCCAGCGGC
>JANNGY010000465.1:0-7497 GCA_031404095.1 Betaproteobacteria bacterium
CCAGGCCAATCCCGTCGGGCAAATTACGCTGGCCGAGTGTGATCGTGGCGGGCCAGGATGACCGCCGTGTCCTGCCCAGCAGCGGGCAGATCGGTGCGCGTGCCCGGCCGCCAATCGCCCAGTTGAACCGGCAACGCCGGGATTGCCGTCACCTTGCCGTTGGCCAGCGTCACCTGTGTCATGCCGCCGGCCCGCACTTGAGGGTCGGTGAACAGGTCCGACGGCGTCTGCACCCGGGCGAACGGCAGCCCCGCCGTTTCGCACAGGCGCTCCAGATCGGCGACCGGATACTTTTTGAGTAACCGCGCCACGGCCGGAATCAGCGTTCCGCGAGCCTCGGCGCGCTGCGTGTTGGTGGCAAGGGACGCATCCCGCAATTCGGGTTCACCCAGCGCGGCGGTAAAGACTTCCCATTGACGATCGGTAACGACACCGACAAACAATTGCACGCCGTCGGCGCATTCAAACACATCGTAGACCCCCCACGCCCGGCCGCCGGCCGACATCGGCTGCAGCGGTTCACCTGACATCGCAAATTGCATCATGTGCGTGGACACCAGCCACGCGGCGTTCTCAAACAGCCCGCTCTGCACGTACTGGCCCTTGCCGGTCCGGTCGCGCTCGCGCAACGCAGCGAGGATGGCGATGGCGCCAAACATGCCGCCCATCATGTCATTGACCGGCGCGCCCGCCCGCAGCGGTTTGCCGACCGGCCCGGTCATGTACGCGAGCCCGCTTTGCATTTGCACCACCTCATCGAGCGCGGTGCGATTTTCGTACGGCCCCGGCAGGAAACCTTTCAGGGAACAATAGATCAGCCCGGGATTGCCGGCCGACATCGCGTCGTAGCCGAGACCCTGGGCCGCCAGGCCGCCGGGACGAAAATTTTCGATGAACACGTCGGCCTTGGCGATCAGGCCGATGGCGGCCGCCAGGCCGTCGCTCGTCTCGATGTCAAGAATGACGCTCTGCTTGTTGCGGTTGAACGCCGCAAAAAATCCGGCGCCGGTATTGGTCAGGTATCGCGTCGGGTCGCCGGGCTTGCCGGGCTTTCCCGGCGGCTCGACCTAGATGACCTCGGCACCAAGGTCAGCAAGGATCCGGCCGCAACTCGGCCCCAAGACCAAGTGCGAAAACTCGATGACGCGAATACCCGCCAGCGGCAGCGAAGCGAAATTCATGCGGACTCACTTTCGACGCCCGGCCCAGCACCAGAACCAGCGCCGGAATCCGCGATGGCGAACGCCGGATTGCGGTGGCCGCAGGCGGGATGGGCATCGCGAAATCCCTTGTGCACACCGACTTTGGGGACATTGCCCAATACTGTTCGCTTAGTCAAATATTCATCGTTCGCCCTGAGATATCGAAGGGCCTTAGTGCAGGAAGCCCTTCGATACCTTGGGCGAACGGCTATTAAGTGAACAGTACTGGGACATTGCCATAAGACGCTTCATCCGGCAGGCCATCTCGCAGACCGACCTCGCTGACCAATACGGAAATCACTCAAGCCACCTTGCTGACGCTGGCACCTTCACAAATCGGCGCCGGGCAGGTTGCCGGGCAGCGCAAGCGCTCGATCAACACGCGCCCGCGCCGCCCTGCCGCCCTTATTTCAGCAGGCCCATGCGCTTGGCGGTGTCGGTGTAGACCTTGGCGCGATCCAACATGAATGCCGGCATCTTCTCGACGCCAATGTCCACCAGTTCGAAGCCGCCGTCAGCCATGCGCTTCTGGAAGTCCGGGTCCTTATTGATGTCCATGCAAATGTCGGAAACCTGCTTTCTCATCTCGGCCGATGCGGATTTCGGCAGTGCGATGCCGCGGTAGGCGCCATCCACCCAGTCGATGCCCATTTCCCTGAAGGTGGGGACATCCGGAAATTGCGGGTGGCGCTTGTCGGTCGCCACGGCCAGCACGCGGGTCTTGCCCTTCTGGGCAATCGCCAGCGTGACGTACGACATTGCCATGCTGACGTGCCCGCCGAGCAGTGAGGCGACGAGGTCACCGGTGCCCTTGAACGGCACATACGTGGTCTTGACGCCGGCAACGCCATTGAATCGTTCGGTGGCGAGGTGATTCGCGGAATTGGTCCCCGAACCGGCGATGGTAACGGCGCCGGGTGTCTCCTTGGCCGCCTTCACCAGGTCCTGATATGTCTTGTACGGGCTCTCGCTGCGCACCACGATGGCGTCCGGCGTGTAGTGATAGAAGCAGACATTCTGGATATCCTCGGTCTTGTACTGGACCTGGCCCTCCATGGGTTGCAGCACGATGTGCGGCAGGTTGGTGCTCATCCAGGTGTAGCCGTCACCGGGAAAAGTATTGGTCTGCGCCCAGGCCAGCGCGCCGCCTGCGCCCGGCTTGGATTCGATAATCAGTTCCACGTTGAATTTCTTGCGGAACACCAGCTGCTGAAAGCGCCCGGCGATATCGGACTCGCCGCCCGGCGCGAACGGGATGATGTACTTCACCGGCTTGTCGGGATAGGCCGCATAGGCAACCCCGCTGCTGACCGTTCCCAGGGCGCCCAGCACACAGGCGGACATCAATGCGACGCGAATTGAATACGATTTCATGATGCATCTCCTCCGATTGTTTGAATACCGAATCCTGCTTTTGCTTCAATGCCTGCCTTACAGTGCCTCCGCAATCGCACGACCGACCTCGGCGGTGCCGGCTGTGCCACCCATGTCGCGGGTGCGCGGCCCGTTCACCAGGACGGTTTCAATCGCTTTTACGATAGCATCTCCCGCCGCCTTGTGCCCGAGATGTTCCAGCATCATCGCGCCGCTCCAGATCTGGCCGATCGGATTGGCGATGCCCTTGCCGTAGATGTCCGGCGCGCTGCCGTGCACCGGCTCAAAACACGAGGGATATTCGCGTTCGGGATTGAGGTTCGCCGACGGCGCGATGCCGATGGTGCCGGTGCAGGCCGGCCCCAGGTCGGAAAGGATGTCGCCGAACAGGTTGGACCCCACCACCACATCGAACCAGTCCGGATGCTGGACAAAGTGCGCGGTGAGGATATCGATGTGATATTGCGTGGTGCGAACATCCGGATATTTCGCCGACATTTCCTTGAAGCGTTCATCCCAGTAGGGCATGGTGATGGCAATACCGTTGGATTTGGTGGCGGAGGTCACGTGCTTTTTCGGCCGGGTCATCGCCAGCTCAAACGCATATTTCATGATGCGGTCGACGCCGCGGCGCGTGAAAATGGTCTGCTGCATGCACATCTCCTGGTCGGTGCCGCCATACAGGCGCCCGCCGATCGACGAGTATTCGCCCTCGTTGTTTTCGCGCACCACCCAGAAGTCAATATCGCCCGGCTTGCGGCCGGCCAGCGGCGACGGCACGCCGGGCATCAGCCGCACCGGCCGGATGTTGGCATAAAGCTGGAACTCGCGGCGGATCGGAATCAGCAGGCCCCACAGGGAGACATGATCCGGCACGGTCGGAAAGCCCACCGCGCCCAGATAGATGGCGTCGTGATGTCGAATTTCATCGAGGCCACCGTCCGGCATCATCTTGCCGTGCGCGGCGAAGTAATCGCAGCTCCACGGCTTTTCGTCAAACTGAAAACCGATATCGAATTTTCGGCCGGCGGCTTCAAGCACACGCATGCCTTCGGGGACGACTTCCTTGCCGATACCGTCGCCGGCGATGACGGCGATTTTATGTTTGACCATGCTTTTCACCTCAAAGATTCATTGCCACAGATGAACACAGATAAACGCAGATAAGAGCGTAGCGGCTTGGGAATATTCCGTAACTTCAAAATCTTGTCATCCTCGTGAAAGCGGGGATCCATGGTCACAAGAAAAAATGGATCCCCGCTTTCACGAGGATGACAGGGGTTTTTTGGAAGGTTGGCTTCACGAACTCTAGCACTGGCGCAGCTTTCCGGCCGTTTTTGGCCTGCAACCCGCACCAGCATTAGAGTTTTCCCCTTCAATTGCGCTTTATCAGTGTTTATCTGTGTTCATCTGTGGCCCACTTCTAACTGCAAAAAAACGCAAGCATTTCTTGCAACAATTCATCCGGCACTTCTTCCGGGATGTAATGACCGCACGGCAGCGTGCGCCCCCGCACATCATCCGCCACCCGCTTCCAATCTTCCAGCGGTTTGAAGCAGCGGTTGACCACCCCGAACTCGCCCCACAGCACATCGACCGGGCAAGTGATGCGGCGTCCCGCGGCACGATCGGCGCGATCATGCTCCAGGTCGATCGACGCGGCTGCGCGATAGTCTTCGCACATGGCGTGCATCGTGGCCGGGTCGCTGACATGGGAAAGATAAGCCGCATAGGTTTCTTCGGTGAACGGCTTCATGCCGGCGTGGCCCCAGCCGATCTTTTTCTTCAGATAGGTTTCCGGTGCCGCCGCGACCATGCTTTCCGGAAACGGCGCCGGCTGGATCAGCCAGAACCACCACCAGTAGGCGCGCGCAAACTCCATATTGGTTTGTTCGTACATCGTCAGTGTCGGCGAGATGTCGAGCAACATCAGTTTCTTCACGGCTTCGGGGTGGTTCACGGCGAGGCGATGCGCCACGCGCCCGCCGCGATCGTGGCCGCAGAGATGGAAGGATTCAAAGCCGAGTTGCCGCATCACCTCGACCTGGTCCTTTGCCATCTCACGCTTGCTGTAATTCGAGTGATCAGGCAATCCCGGCGCCTTGGCGCTGAGACCGTAACCGCGCAGGTCGGTGACAACCACGGTGAATAGCCGGGCAAGGTGCGGCGCGACGCGATGCCAGATCAGGTGCGATTGCGGATAGCCGTGAAGCAGGAGCAAAGGCGGGCCGCTGCCGGCCATCCGCGTGTGGATTTCAACACCATTGGCGACGAGACGTTGCTGAGTAAATCCATTGAACATGAGCCACTTTATAGCGGATCGCCCGGGAGCTGGCGATGACATGCGGCAACGTTGCGCGCACGATGCTGGAGACAGCCGGAAAAATTCCTGACGTAGAATGACCTTTCGTTACACGTGCCGGTTTGCCGCGAATTGCGTCTTTCCGCTCGCGCACGGCCCTCCCCGATGCCAACAACGCCCGCCACCTCCCCTTCCACCTTCGTCAACTGGACCCCCGCGCTGTTTGTCATGCTCTGGAGTACCGGTTTCATCGGCATGCGTCTCGGCGCGCCGTTCGCCGAGCCGTTCACCTTCATGATGTGGCGCATGGCCATCGTGGTATCGATCCTCGGCCTCCTGGTGATCGCCACCCGCGCGCCGTGGCCGGCCAGCCTCGCCGAGGCCGGACACATCGCCGTTGCCGGCCTGCTGGTGCACGCCACCTATCTGTGCGGCGTGCTCTACGCCATCAACCTGAACTTGCCGCTGGGATTCGTGGCGCTGCTCACCGGCCTGCAGCCGATCCTCACGGCCGTATTCGCCAGCCTGTTTTTGCACGAGAAATTGAACCCGCGGCAGTGGCTCGGCATGGCGCTGGGCCTTGCCGGCGTGGTGCTGGTGGTCGTGAGCAAATTCACGCTGGCCAACGCCAATGCGACTGCGCTGGGCGCTGCCGGTATCGCGCTGCTGGGCATCACCTTCGGCACGCTCTACCAGAAACGTCATTGCTCGCACATGGACCTGCGCACCGGCGGCGTGATCCAGTTCTCCGCCACCGGGCTCGTCATGCTGCTGCTGGCCTTCACGGTCGAAACGCGGATCGTGCAATGGAGCGGCCAGTTCGTCTTTGCCCTGTTCTGGCTGGCAGTGGTACTGTCAATCGGTGCCATCAGCCTGCTCTATCTCATGATCCGGCGTGGCGCGGCTTCAAAGGTGGCGAGCCTGTTCTTTCTCACGCCGTCGGTCACGGCCATCATGGCCTTTTTGCTGTTCGATGAATCGCTGACCTGGCTGGCGATGGCGGGCTTGCTGGTGACAGCGGCGGGGGTAGCGCTGGTGATGCGGCCGGTGCGGACGGGCAAGACGTAACGGGGGATTGCCGGCCGCGGACGCGTGCCGCGAGCGCCGGCAATATGCAGGGAGGCTAGACTCCGACATTCCCTCGCCGCCGAACTTTTTTAGGTGTCGCTTAAAACAACACGCGTAGCAAATACCTGCATCGCCCCAGATTGGCTGGCTACAGTTACCAATTAGCTATAAGGCGGTGGCTTTATCGTGTTCTTCTTTACAGCCGTTGATGTAGCGTTAACTTGTTGTATTGATAGCCTAAGTGACGCTTGCGAAAGTGGTATTTGATGTAGGTCATAGGTTAACCCTGCGAAATTTGTCGGCTTTTCTTACACCCACAGTTAGTTTGGCGAGCATTCGCGACAGCGATGCTCGCAATATGCTGAATGCAGACCGTTTAACTTGATGGCTCGATAGTTGCTTGCCATAACTCTATGCACGGACACTACTAGTGTGATGGATTTTGCTTGCCAGCAGTTGGGTACTCTGGTTGGCTTGAATCGGACAGTCGAATTGAACTCGCTTTCGTGATGTCGTCAAAGGATGCATTCGCAACTAATGGAGAATTTTGCATGAAGAAGAACTTGAACGTTTGCCTTTCCGTCTTGCTCGGCATGTCAACTCTCATTGGGAACGCCGTCGCGACAGTGGTGATGACTACCACGCCCCTCACCTTCACCCGTCTCATCGATTTTGAGAGCGTAGGTGTGCTGGCTAACAACACGGCAATTACGAATCAATTTGCTCTGGATGGTATTTTGTTCACAGGATCGATTAGTGCAAACGCATGCGGGTATGGCGGGTACAACGGTATTGTTGCTGTTAGTGGCAACGGTCTAGGTACAATCCCTCCCGGCTGTCAACTCAACCAGAGCAATACCTCATTTTCACTTGCATTTTCCAAAGACATAACCAGCTTGTCCTTGGATCTGGAGATATGGGATCCTTATCGAGACGACATCTTTGAATTAAGAAATGACGGGCTATTGGTTGCCAGTTTTTCGCCGCTCCTAGTACCAAGCGATTTAACGGGATACTCCGTCCATGCACAATTCGCATCAACGCTTGATGGATTGAGGCGTGGATACCTGAATGTTGATGGGTATACGTTCGATGAGGTTCGGTTTACAGGCAACAGTTCAATTGACGGTTCATATCTTTTTTTCGACAACCTTCGCATTACTGAAGTGCCAGAACCCGGCACCCTTGGACTTCTTGGTTTCGGTCTAGCCGGTCTCGGCTTCATCAGGCGGAGGAAAGTCTAGCCTCAGTAGCACCCGCATTGGCTCCGCTTCAGCGGAGTTTTTTTACTTTCGGTATCACGACGATTGATAGGCGGTTGCTGGCTGATTGCAAGTTGTTCGAAGAAATGGGGGGAACGACAAGCTATGTAGCATAAATATGCTACATAGCTTTTCCTTCCCCCCCGAACAGCTAGCCTATCAACACCGATCGGGCGCGTCTTCGCAAATTCGCGCGCCGCTGAAATCTGGCGTTGCGCGCAAGGAGATACAACATGGGACTCAACACAGATCGAATTGACGAGGCAGTTCTGGCGCTTTTACAACTGGG
>JANNGY010000466.1:0-1972 GCA_031404095.1 Betaproteobacteria bacterium
GCGCCTTCGATGAAAAAACGCACGGTTGCATTGTTGGGATTGTCGGTTTCCGCGGTCAGCCAGATTGGCTGCATGTGGGCCATGCCATCTGCCTTGGTGCCATGAGCCAAAAACATATCGGCCTCATTCTTCCATAGCAGGTCTGATACTTCCTCAACGCGCTCTTCGTTGCCAATTTGCACGACGCAGCGCCAGCCGCGTTCCAACGACTTGGCGAGTTGGCCGGGAAGCACCTGCTCCCAGGGCTTGTGTTCGAGGTGATAAAACAGAAATCGCGATCGACCGTATCGATCAGCGGATGCGAACCCTTTGGATGCGTCACCCAGAATCCCATCATGCCCATCGCCATTTGCGTCATTTCATCGGCGTGCGGGTGATACATGAAAGTCCCCGGTCGCCGCGCAATGAATTCATAGACGAAGGTTTTGCCCGGCGCAATCTGTGGCTGGTTCAGTCCGCCGACGCCATCCATGCCGTTGGGAAGGCGCTGGCCATGCCAGTGAATGGTGGTGTGCTCGGGCAATTTGTTGGTGACAAAAAAGCGCACGCGATCGCCTTCAACCACTTCGATGGTCGGGCCTGGCGACTGGCCGTTGTAACCCCACAGATGAGCTTTCATGCCCGGCGCTATTTCGCGGATCACCGGTTCGGCAACAAGGTGGAATTCTTTTACGCCGCGATTCATGCGCCACGGCAGGGTCCAGCCATTCAATGTCACCACCGGGTTGTACGGTCGCCCGTCTTTGGGTACCAATGGCGGCATGGTGTCGGGTTTGGTCTGGATCACCGGCTCCGGCAGCGTGGACATGGCCACACGGCTTACCGATGCTACAGCTACGGCGCCACCCGCGATACCGAGGTTCTTGAAGAAACTTCTGCGATTGACCATCGAATTCTCCATGATTAGTGGCCCCCGCCGGCCTGGGTCGCGATCGTCGCGCGCGCGCCGCTGGCCACCGCGCTGCCGGATGGCGTGCCGATCATCGCCATCCGCAGGTCGCTTTCCGCCAGCCAGTAATCGCTCAGTGCCTCGATGTAGCTGTTGACGCTGGTGATCTGCGAGCGCGTATCGGCGAGCAGGTCGAACACGCCGATCAGCATGCCGTTGTAACGCAGCAGGTTTTCGTCAGCGATACGCTTCCGGATGGGCACGACTTCGTCGCGGTAATGCCTGGCGATGTCATAGGCAACCCGATACCCCTGGTAACTCTCGCGTACGTGGGAACGGGCATTGACGGCGATCTCGGCGGCGTGATTCACCGCCTGCATGTAAAGCGCCTCCGCCTGCGCCACCCTGGCGGTGCCCCAGTCGAACAGCGGCAGTTCCAGCGAAATTTCGTAGCCGCGCCGTACCGGCGCTTCGTTCGATGTTTCGCGCGTCACACCAATTTCCAGCACGTTGATGAAGCGCGTGGCCTTGCTCAATCCCAGGTTCGAGGCAAGGGATTCGGCGGAGAGCCGGGCGCCCATCACATCGAGGCGTGATTGCATCGCGCGCTGTTCAATATCCGGGCGTTCATCCGCCGTTTTCGGCAGGTCCGGAAGGCGTTCCGGCAAGGCGAAAGCGACTTGGGCTCCCCATAGCCCGAGCGCGCGCGTCAGCGCCTCGCGTGAACGCACCCGCGCCTGCTCGGCACGGGCGAGGTTGAGGGCGGCATCGGCATAGAATCCCTGCTCGCGCGCCTGCTGCAGGCGGCTCCAGTTGCCCACCGACGCCATGCGCCGCGCCAGTTCCGCGCTGGCCTCGGCTACTTCCCGCACCTTGCGCAGGTAGCGCACCGTTTCTTCGGCCGCGACCGCCTGGAAATACGCCTTGCGCGTTTCGCTGGCGAGGCGAATGGCGGCGACGGCGGCGTTGCTTTTCGCCAGCTCAAAACGTTTTGACTCGATCTCGGCGGCCAGTGGCAGGGTCAGCAGCTTCACCAGGTTGAAATGCAGTCCGCGCTCGATCTCGATCTCATCGCCTTGCGTG
>JANNGY010000467.1:0-2447 GCA_031404095.1 Betaproteobacteria bacterium
AGGCGCCCTCGGCGAGCGCCGACCGCAGCAAATTTGCGATCGACGATGGATTGTCCGCCGCCGTATAGACGAGCAGCGACTTCGGATCAAATAACGGGACCAGGTAATGGGGATTCAAATTTCGCGCGCCTCATTGCCCATTTTTATGCGTCGATTGCGCCGAGAAGCACGCCGACATGCACGCCCACGCTGCGCGCCAGGGCGTGCAGGTCGTACCCGCCTTCGAGCATCGACACGATGCGCCCTTTCGCATGGCGGTCGGCCACTTCCACCAGCCGCGCGGTGACCCACGCGTAGTCGGCCTCGACCCAGCCGAGATTGGCCATGTCGTCGTCGCGATGCGCGTCGAAACCGGCCGAGATGAACAGCATCTCCGGGCGAAACGCCTCCAGCGCCGGCAGCCAGCTTTCTTCCACGGCTTTCCTGAGCGCGTCTCCCCGGGAGCGTGGCGCCAGCGGCACGTTCACCATGTTGGTCCCCTTGGATACCTCTCCCATGTAGGGGTACAGCGGGTGCTGGAACGTCGACACCATCAGCACCTGCTCGTCGCCGGCGAGGATGTCCTCGCTGCCGTTGCCGTGATGCACGTCGAAATCGATCAGCGCGACACGCGTGATGCCGTGATGCCGCTGGGCGTGGCGGATGCCGACGGTGACGTTGTTGAAGAAACAGAAACCCATCGCCGCATCGCGCTCGGCATGATGCCCGGGCGGGCGAACGGCGCAAAAGGCGCGGGTCACTTCGCCGGAGGCGATCAGGTCGGTGGCGAGCACGGCCGCGCCGGCGGCATGGCGTGCGGCCGTCAGGGAAAACGGATTCATGCGCGTGTCGGGGTCGATTTGCTGATAGCCGCTGGCCGGCGCAAGATTTTCAATTTCCGCAAGGTAGTGCGCGGTATGCGCCCGCAGCAGCTGCTCATGCGTGACGGCCGGGGCGGTGCAGGGCACCATCAGGTCGAGATAGCCCTGCGCGAGCAGGTGATCGTTGATCGCATCCAGGCGCGACGGACATTCCGGGTGATCCTCGCCCATCTCGTGCTTGAGGAATGACGGGTGAGTGATGTAGGCGGTCAGGGACATTCGGCACGCGATGAAAGGCAATCCCATCCTAGCACGGCCCTGCACTGTACCGGTACCGGGAATTGTCAACCGTCTCTCAAGTCTGGGAGTGGCTCTTTCCTAAATCGTGTCTGACCCAATGCCCCACGAGGCGCGCAACACGGTCGCCTGCGATTCAGTTCCTTTCCAGTCGGAAGCTTCCCGCGATCGATACTTCATCCGTAAGTTCACAACTTCCATTCTGCGCGACCGCCACCATTGAACCCTTGCCGACGCGGATCGAATAGGCTGCGTTCTTTGCGTTTGCAAGCGGTGCCAGCGTAAAGGTCGCCAGCAATTGATTCGGCGTCGGCGGCAAAGGGTTGCCCGGTTCAGGGCGAATGCCGCCAAAGTCTTCTCGCGAGATCGGGTTCTTGATTGCAACCGCAGCAGGCATCCTTTCGATTGTCGCCCCCGGGTAGTTCGGCCCCAGTTTGCGGCCGACTATGCTAAAACGGGCGCTTTCGCTCGGCACGTCCGCCTCTAACTGCAAGGTGAATCCGCAAACCGATTCGGTTGTGGCGGTCATGCATACCGACACCTGAACGCTCGCGCCACCTGGCGCGAAACGGGTTGTCGGGGAAGATGCTGAAATCGAAGGCGTGCCACTACAGGTTGTGCCTTGCGAGATAAAAGTCGTAATCACGGCGAATACAGGCGTCGCAATGGTAGCGAAAGAAAGCGTGGCAAAGATTGCAGCCGCACGATGCATAATTATCGTCATGAGAAGCGCCCTCGTATGATTGATCGACTGGTTGGCTTTTTATTGCGCGAAACCTACGGCGATTCCAAAGACTGAAGCGATTGGGCTTGGGTGGCAGAGACATCCAAAACATTGATTCCGCCAGAAGCGTCGATGTCAGAGGTGTAATTTGTCGCGTTGGTGATTTGGCCGGAACGCGCGCGCACTTGACTAATATCACTCGAATTCACGGACGCATTGCCATTTGAATCCCCCTCCAGAAATCCCAACGAAACCTGATGAACGGAGGCCGACCCGTTCACCCCGCTCAGGCTGATGCGCACGCGCTTTGTGTTCAGGGTACCGGTAAGCGCCACACGCACTTCACTGCCCGAACCGCTTGTCATGGCCGAGCCGATCTGAGCGCCGAGCTTGTCATAGGCGATGGCGACGCCCGGATTGGAGATGGGGAAATTGAACTTGAAGACAATGTTATGTCCCGCCCCAATCTTTCGCGGTTCAACTGAAACAGTGCCGCTGATGGGTATTGACTTGTCGATCGGTAGATCAAAGGTGCCGGCGGACCCATGAACCCGCCGCGACGTGACCGCGACCAGGCTAACGATCGTTGACGTGCGAACAATGTTGGTCACGTTGCCGGCGCCATC
>JANNGY010000468.1:0-4955 GCA_031404095.1 Betaproteobacteria bacterium
TGGATCCGCATTCCGCGTTTCTTGATGCCGATGCCTACAAGGAAATGCAGACCGCCACGACCGGGAAATTTGGCGGTCTGGGAATTGAGGTGGGCGTCGAGGACGGATTCGTAAAAGTCATTTCGCCAATCGACGACACACCGGCGTATCGTGCGGGTATCAAATCTGGCGACTTCATCATCAAGGTCGACGAAACCAGCCTGCGCGGCCTTTCGCTCACGGAGGCGGTGAAGCGCATGCGTGGCGAGTCTGGTACCGAAGCCGTATTGACCATCCTGCGCCGCGGCGAGGCCAGGGAACTGGTATTCAACGTCAAGCGCGCGGTGATTGAAATACAGAGCGTTCGATCGCGAACCCTGGATCCCGGCTATGCGGTGATACGACTTACCCAGTTTGAAGAGGCGACGGGTGAAAAGCTGGTTCGTGCGGTTAACGATGTCTACAAGCAGAATGGGGGCAGCCTCAAGGGGCTGATACTGGATTTGCGTAACGATCCGGGCGGCCTGTTGAATGCGGCTGTCGCCGTGTCCGCGGCTTTTCTGCCGAAAGATGCCCTGGTGGTCTACACCGACGGTCGCGTTGAAGACGCGAAGATGCGCCTGCATGCGCGCAAGGAAAATTACCTTCGCAATCCTAGCCGCGAGGATTATCTGGCCCGGTTGCCTTTGTCTATCAAAAACGTGCCGATGATCGTGCTGGTCAATAACGGTACTGCATCGGCGTCCGAAATTGTCGCCGGCGCGCTGCAGGATCACAAACGCGCCAGCGTCATGGGTTCACAGACCTTCGGCAAGGGCTCAGTGCAGACGATTCTGCCGTTGGGCAACAGTAGTGCGATCAAGCTGACCACGGCGCGTTATTACACACCCAATGGACGATCTATCCAGGCAAAGGGCATCGAGCCCGATGTTGCGGTCGACGACGGTTCGCAGCGCATGGCGATGCGCGAGGCGGACCTGGATCGGCACTTGGTCGGTGACGACGAGAAAAAGGCGGCCGCGGCGCTGAAAGCCAAGCTGGAGACGCCGGTTCTGCCGTCGGAAAAGGACCCCAAGGGCCTGCCAGTCAGTGGGCTACCCGGTGCGGACGGCAAGGCGGCCAGCGTAGGGTCTGGCAGTCCGCCTGCCGTAGCGACAAGATCGTCGCCGATTGCGGCTGACCAGAAGCCGGTTGAGTACACGCCGGTCAATGGCACGGATGGCAAACCGATAGACTTTGTACTTCAACAGGCGCTCAATCAATTGAAGGGCCTGCCGGTTGCTTCAAGCCCGCGTGCGCTGTTGGCCAATGCGGGCAATGCCGCGAGCAACAAGATCGTGCCGAAAGCGGTCGAACCGAAGAAGTGATTCCATCTTGTCACGCTGGCGCTGATGACTGGCCAAGCCGTGAGGTGTTACCAATGAACGACAGAGACCTGCTGCGGTACAGCAGGCATATCCTGCTCAATGAATTTGGTGTGGAAGGACAGGAGAAGCTGGCCAAATCCCGCGCACTGGTCGTCGGTGCCGGCGGACTGGGTTCGGCAGCGCTGCTCTACCTTGCCTCAGCAGGCGTGGCCCGCATCAGCGTCGCCGACGGCGATGTCGTAGACCTCACCAACCTGCAGCGCCAGATCATTCATCGCGAAAAAACGATTGGCCTCAACAAGGCCGAGTCGGCTGCGCTCGGCATCGCCGATATAAATTCTGCGACCGTGGTCGAAGCCATCCCTGAACGGCTGGCCGGCATTGCTCTCGAGACGCAGGTGGCGAAGGCGGACGTGGTGCTGGATTGCTCCGATAATTTTTCAACCCGGCACGCCATCAATGATGCGTGCGTGCGTTTTCGCAAGCCATTGGTATCGGGTGCCGGCATTCGCTTCGATGGGCAAATCACCAGTTTTGACCTGCGAACCGAAAACAGCCCCTGCTATCACTGCCTGTTCCCGCTACAGTCTCCGCTTCAAGCGACCGGTCAACCCGATGCCGATCAGGAACGCTGTGCCGTGATGGGGGTCTTTGCCCCATTGGTGGGCATTATTGGTGCGATGCAGGCGGCCGAAGCGATTCGCCTGTTGGCCGGTATCGGGGAATCGCTTACCGGGAGGCTGCTCATGCTCGACGCGAGGACGATGACTTGGCAATCTGTGAAATTCAACCGCGATGCAGAGTGCGCGATTTGTTCACCTGCGCGTGCGACATCAAGCAAGGAGCATGAATATGCGACAACGTAAGCGATTGCTTGCCCCCTTCATTTTCACCGTTGCGCTGGGGCCGGGTTTTGCCGGCACGTGTCACGCACAGGCACTTTGGAAATACACCGACAAAGATGGAAAGGTGACCTATTCCGACAAGGCGCCCAAGAAAGGCGAGACCGCACAATTGGTCACAAGCGATCCGTCCGCAAACGTGATCGACTCGCCTAAAAACACCCGGGAAGGTGCGCCACAGAAATCGCCGGAATCAAATGCCCGCGCTTCCGAGAAAGAGAGTCAGCGCATTCAGCTCCGCGAAGCCCTGGACGCGGCCAAGGGGCAATTGGACGCCGCCAAGGCCGCGCTGGAAGCTGGGCGAGAGCCGCTTGCTGACGAGGTGCAAATTGTTGTCGGGCGTTCGCCGACCGGGGCGACGACGGGGGTAAATTCGGTTATCCGCAAGCAGGAGTACTACGCTAGAATCGCTGCGCTTGAAGAAGCTGTAAAGAAGGCGGAGTCGAACGTCGAAATCGCAGAACGGAATTACCAGCGCAGCGCGCCCTGAACCCGGCTACGAATTCGCAAATGAAACGTCCGATAGTTCCCAGCGGGGCCGGATGTTGAATGAGGAAATGTTGCCGCGAAGCAATCGGGGATCTGCCTCAATGCGCAGGGCTGCCGCAAATGCAATCATGGCGCCGTTATCCGTACACAAGTCGAGCGGCGGATAAAAGACTTCCGCCCCCAGTTTTGATGCCTGCCGGCTGAGTTGTTCGCGCAAGCGGCGATTCGCGCCAACGCCGCCGGATACCACGAGCCGCGACATGCCGGTTGCCCTCAGCACGGACATTGCTTTTGCGACCAGAACATCGACAACTGCCGCCTGAAAACTGGCGGCAATGTCCGCCCGACAATTGGCATCGAACAAATTGTCCTTGAGAAGTTTCGTTTTCAGTGTCAATACCGCCGTTTTCAGGCCGCTGAAACTAAAGTCATGGTCGCCGCTGGACAGCATCGGACGCGGCAATTTGAATCGATTTGCATTCCCCGCTTCGGCAAGTCGGCTCAAGGCCGGACCGCCGGGGTAGTGCAATCCCAGCAGTGTGGCGGTCTTGTCGAAGGCTTCACCGGCGGCGTCGTCAACGGTCTCACCCAGCAGGCGATACTTGCCGACACCTTCAACCGACATCAATTGCGTATGACCGCCGGACACCAACAGTGCAACAAATGGAAATGCCGGTCGCGGTTCGGTCAATAACGCCGAGAGCAGGTGGCCTTCAAGGTGGTGAATCGGGATAACGGGCCTCTGCAGCGCAGCCCCAAGTCCGGCCGCCAGACTGGTTCCAACGAGCAAGGCCCCGCCAAGTCCGGGTCCTTGCGTCACGGCGATGGCATCGAGCTCTTTAAGTGAGCGCGCGCTCTCCGTAATGACCATCTTAATCAAGGGAATAAGGCGCTGGATATGGTCCCGCGATGCCAATTCCGGCACAACGCCACCATATGCTGCGTGCATCTCGATCTGCGAGTGCAACCGGTGCGCCAAGAGGCCATCGACGCTATCGTAGAACGCGACCCCGGTTTCGTCGCACGAAGTTTCCAAACCAAGGATCAGCATTGAGGGGCTACGCCACGATAGGCAAGGGAACGCGCACTTGGCAAAAAGCGCGCAAGTCGTTATTATATTGGGCTCTCCGCCATGCGGAGGGTGTATTACAACTTCAGACCCACAATTCTCCGGGATTGGCTGGGCATAACTAGAAAGGTATCTTGAATGTTAGTTCGACTGAAAGAAAATGAGCCGTTTGATGTGGCGTTACGCCGTTTCAAGCGCGCCATTGAAAAGACCGGTCTGTTGACCGAACTGCGCGCACGCGAGTTCTATGAAAAGCCGACGGCAGAGCGCAAGCGCAAGCATGCCGCCGCCGTCAAGCGCCGCTTCAAGCGCCTGCGCAGCCAAATGCTGCCGCCGAAGCTGTACTAGACAATCGGGACGTCTGGAATTCTTTTAAGGCAGGTGACAATCGTCGCCTGCCTTTTTTCTTTCCTGGAGTGAGTAAATGACATTGCGTGAAAAAATCACCGAAGACATGAAGGCCGCCATGAAGGCGCGTGAAAGCGACAAACTGGCGGCAATTCGCCTTCTGCAAGCCGCGCTCAAGCAAAAGGAAGTCGACGAACGCGTTGAGCTGACCGATGATCTGGTACTGGCAATCATCGAGAAAATGCTCAAGCAGCGCAAGGACTCGATTGAGCAGTTCGCAGCGGGCAATCGCCCAGACCTGGTGGCCAAGGAAGAATTCGAAGTTGGCGTACTGGCGGCCTACATGCCGGCACAACTGTCGGAAGCGGAAGTCGATGCCATTCTTGCCGGCGTCATTGCCGAGACCGGTGCCACCTCCGCAAAGGACATGGGCAAGGTGATGAATGCGTTGCGTCCAAGAGTTGCCGGACGCGCGGACATGGGGCGCTTATCAGGAATTGTCAAAGCCCGGCTTGGGTGATTGCCGCAAGCGGTTTCAAAGAGTCGAGCCCCGCGATGCGGGGCTCGGTTTTTGTGCGGGCCGTATAATCAGCAGACCATGATTCCGCAGGATTTCATCCAACAGTTGCTGGCGCGCGTCGATATCGTCGACGTGATCGACAAGCATGTGAAGCTCAAGAAGGCTGGGCAGAATTATTCTGCCTGTTGCCCTTTTCACAACGAAAAAACGCCCAGCTTTTCGGTGTCTCCCGTCAAGCAGTTCTACCACTGCTTTGGTTGCGGCGTGCATGGCACGGCGAT
>JANNGY010000469.1:0-6360 GCA_031404095.1 Betaproteobacteria bacterium
CAAGGACCAGCCCGTGATCCTGCAATTGCTGGAGATTGCGGATGAGAAGGCGCAAAAAGCGCTAAAGGGTGTGATGATGGAGTTGGATGATTGCGCCTTTCCGCTGCTTGCGGGCATGTCGGCGCACGCCGATGCGATGACCGCATTCAAAGATGCCGATGTGGCACTTCTGGTTGGCGCCCGACCCCGTGGACCGGGCATGGAGCGCAAGGATTTGCTTGAAGCCAATGGCGCGATTTTCACAGGTCAGGGCCGTGCACTCGATGCCGTTGCTTCCCGAAATGTGAAGGTACTTGTCGTCGGCAATCCAGCCAACACAAACGCTTACATCGCCATGAAATCCGCACCCAGCCTGCCGCGGGAGAACTTTACCGCGATGCTTCGACTTGACCACAATCGCGCACTCTCGCAGCTCGCGGCAAAGACCGGGAAGCCAGTCGATTCAATCGAGAAGCTCATTGTCTGGGGTAATCATTCGCCGACCATGTATCCCGACTATCGTTTCGCAACGATCGCAGGCGCTCCAGCGCCAGGCGTGGTCGCTGATGAGGAATGGTATCGCGGCACATTCATTCCCACAGTTGGCAAACGAGGCGCCGCGATTATTGAGGCCCGCGGACTTTCCTCCGCTGCATCGGCGGCGAATGCCGCCATTGATCACGTCCACGATTGGGTACTCGGCACCAACGGTAAATGGGTGACAATGGGGGTGCCATCCGACGGCAGCTATGGCATTCCGGATAGCGTGATGTATGGTGTGCCCGTGATCTGCGAGAACGGCAAGTACACGGTTGTTAAAGGCCTTGAGATCGATGAATTCTCCCGCGGCAAGATGGATGCCACGTTGAAAGAACTTGAGGACGAGCGCGCAGGCGTTGCTCACTTGCTAAAGTAGCCGACGATCCCGTAGATAGAAAAGCCGCCCAGTCCCGAACCGGCGGCTTTTTCTTTGCGGCTGCCGGGAGATCAGCCTTCGCTTTCTGCCGAGATCGAGACGGCGACGAGGATTCCGACGATAGAAATGAATGCGGCTGCCGATTTCGACATGCTGTTGGTCGCAATGTCCATTGCCGCATCAATCAGTAAATTTCCCGCACCGGAAAACAGCACGACAAAAATCGCCGCAAATAGCGTAAAGGCAAACGGAATCGTGAAATACACCGCCGGCATATTTCGCGAAGTGGCGGGTAAATTGTCGATCAGGCGCAGGGTAAAGCCTGCGTCATCCACCTGCTGATCTCGATGGAAGGCGGCATCAGCCTTCAGGAGTTCGTCGACATTGTCTTTGATGATGATCATGCGGCTTCCCCTTGGCGAGAATTGGAATCCCGCGCGTAGTCACCCAAGCGCGCGCGCATTTTTTCCTTGGCCTTTAAGATATTGGTTTTTACAGTCCCGAGCGGGATGCCGAGCACAAATGCCGCTTCTTCGTGGGACAGATCGTTGTAATAGCACTGCTGGATCGCATTTCGCTCACCATCCGTCAGTCCCTCCATCGCGCGAGCAAGGTCTCGTTGAATCCCGGTTCGTTCCGATTCCGGCGGCGAAGGTGCGGGCTCTGGATGGTTTTCTTCGTCCATCGGCAATTCACGCTTCTTGCGTACCGCGGATTGCCAGGCATTAAAGGCGATTCGGTAGAGCCATGTCGAAAATTTCGCCTCATAGCGAAACGAACTTATTTTTTGCCAAGCCAGAATGAAGGTTTCCTGGGCGATGTCGTCCGCAAGTTCGATGTTGCCGCCGGTCATTCTGCGCAATGACACACGCAACGGCGATTGATGACGCCGCACGATTTCCGCAAACGCATTTCGGTCATCGCGCAGCAATACGCGGCTGATCAGATCATTGTCGGTAAATGTGGGGGCGTTTGTGACGATACGCCGGACGGATGGCATCGGAAAAAAGTTTGCTGATTGGCAAAGGATCAAGCGGAAATCGAAGGGTCTCTTCTCTTGCTTGTCTCGAGTTTCCAAACCACGAGATATCCCAACCCCATAAAAATGGGAATGAAGCCTACGCTCCATGCTGCATTCAACTGATACATGAACACCGCCAGGCCTAGTCCCAACGCAATCAGCACGGCGCCACGCCGCAAGTCTGAAGCCGGTTCGTCTGTGCCGATGAATAATTCGGGTGGGACTGGCTGTCCCTTCTCTGCCAATAGCAGCGCGGTTTCGTGAATCATGCGTGTCCTACGGGATTTGTACATGAGAATGATCCCGACCAATGCGATGGGACCGCCGATCCCAAGAACAATGGCAATGCCCGCAATCAAGGTGTGTCCATAATCCATGCCGGTCTCCCGAGTTTGAAATGGGTTGATGTTCACCATAGGACGCTGTCAAGACCGGATTTGGATTTACTCGGCTGACATTTCCGGAGTTACTGGAACGATATTCGCCTGTTTTTCCGGCACGGGCATCTCGCGCATTGCACCCAGGGGCGACCATTTCAGCAAAATCAGGCCGAGAAGTAAGCCACTGCCGCCGCAAATTGCGATGGTCGGGCGCAATCCCAGCCAGGTTCCCAATACTCCTCCGAGCAATGAACCGAGTGGCGCCAGTGAGACCGCCAAAAAAATCAGCGTGGAGGTGACGCGTCCGCGCAGGTGCTCCGGCGTTGCGGCTTGCCGCAGCGACAGATAGTTGATGAAAAACAACATGGCGCCAAGGTCCATCAGGAAAAGTGCCGAACCCAATTGCAGCGACACCCAGTCATTTGCTTGCACACTCGCCACGCCGATCCATGCCAATCCGGTCATGGTAAGGCCAACCAACATGACGTAGCCAACACCAAGTCGACGGTTCAGCCATTGACAAGTTGCGGATGCGGCGAGGAAGCCGACGCCGGCAATCATGAACAGCGCGCCGATCTTTCCGGGTGACAGGGAAAGGTCGCGCGTTGCATAAATGATGACGATCGCCAGGTAGGCATGTTTCAGAATGTTCCAGATCATCAGCGTAAATCCGATTGAACGCAGGACGGGGTGGCCGAGAATCATCTTCAACCCTTCCTTTGCGTCCACCCAGATACTGTCCAGCGCAGCCTTTTGGTCGGACGACGCACGCAATTTCGGTGCATCGCTGGGTCGAGGAGGAATGCTCCGTAGCATCCATGCAGAGACGAGAAACGAGAACGCATCCAGCAAGATCGCGAAGGGAGCTGTAAGCCAGTGAATCATCGCTCCCGCAATCCCCGGGCCAATCAATGACGAGGCCGAATCGGATAAGGCAATTCCCGCGTTGGCTTCAACAAGGTTTTCGTCGCCAACCCGCTCGGCCATGAATACCTGGTACGCCGCCCAGCCGATAATCCCGCCGACCCCGACGAGGAATCCAACGATATACAGGATCGACATCGACAGGAATCCGAGCCAGGCCGCGAGCGGAACCAACGCCAGGGCCAGTCCGCGACCGATATCGGCAAGGATTATCAGGCGCAGTTTTTGTGACCGATCAATCAACACCCCGGTGAACAGGCCAAAGAGCGTGTAAGGAAGTGCCTCGACGGCGGTCAAAATGCCCATCTCAAGCGGGGACGCGTCAAGCAACAGCGCCGCGGTCAGTGGCAGGGCGAGAAATGTGACCTGTCCACCAAAATGCGTAATGGTCAGTGAAATCCACAGCGTGCGGAAATCGCGATTCTGCCAAATCTTGCCGACGTACCTTTCCCACCACCGCGATTTGTGGGGCGCATGCGGCAAAATTGTCTGTGGAGTCTTGTGTTTGCTCATAATGCTTCCAGCGGTCTTCCTGCGCATTTGCAATCGGCAAATGGCGCCACTACTGGCCATTTGAAAATGGTCCAGTCATTGATGTAAGGCGGGGAATTTCAGGTTCCGGTCTGTTCCCCGCCACGAATATCCGGCGAGGGCATCAAGGGATGCGGCCGGACTAGTGCTTGACTGAAGTGCCGCCCATTCGGCGGAAACGCGGTGCGGTTTCTTGGTGCGGCGACAGGGAATCGGATAAAAGCAGGCAATCCAGTCCGCCGTGCGCAGCCACAACGCTTGCGGCCGCCGAAACCGGCAGCGCGCGACGTGCGAGAAGTATGCGTAAGTGGGACATCTGGAACACCTCAAGGACCTTGCTCAATGCGGAATACTAGCGCAGTTTGAAAAAGTGCGCAAAATCAGCCGTATTGACGGATCACCGAAAGGCCTCGCTTGGTATCCGTTGCGCAGCTACCGTTTCCGCGTTGCACGGCCACTCCTGAAATTCTTCACCAACGCTCGTCTTGCCGATGTGGCGGGCAAGGGATCGCGATATGCATACCGGCGTCCGGTTCGCCGGATATATGAGCTAAAGTCCCGATATGACAAATTCTAATACGGCTTCTTGGCTTGGCTATTGCCGGGCTGGATTTGAGCCCGATCTGGCGGCGGAGTTCGGTGCGTTAGCCGGGGAGAAACCCATGGCGATAGTGGCGGTGCCCACCAGCGGATTCGTGCTTGCCACATTTGCAGGCCGCGATGCCAGGAAATCGCAAGCCAACCTTGCTTGGCCGAAACTCGTATTCGCCCGCCAGTTTTTGCGTGCGCAAGCTGATCCGATTGGGCTGCCGAGCAATGATCGCGTCACACCGATTCTCGACGCATCAAAAAGGTTTCTGGAAAATAATGACATTGAGAGAATCAGTGCATTGCGAATCGAGTATCCCGATACCAATGAAGGCAAGGCGTTGTCCAAACTTGCACAGGCGCTCGAAACCCGCATCGGCGCACAATTATCCGGCGTCGGCCTGGCCGACGACAAGTTCGCTGGTTTGCCGAGGCTTCACGTATTGCTCACCCCCGACCGTAAGGCATGGCTGGGACTCAGCGATCCGCACGCCTCGTCGCCATGGCGAAATGGCATCCCGCGCTTGCGAATGCCGCGCGATGCTCCGAGCCGTTCAACATTGAAACTCGCGGAAGCGTTTCATTTGTTTCTTGGGGAAAATGAAGATCGCCTCCTGCAATCCGAAATGCGCGCGGTCGACCTGGGCGCGGCGCCCGGGGGCTGGACTTGGCAGCTGATACATCGCGGCCTGCACGTTACCGCCATTGACAATGGCATATTGCGTGGCGAGCTCGTCGATAACGCACTGGTTCGCCACTTGCGCGAAGACGGATTTCGCTATCGACCCCGCAAGCCCGTCGACTGGATGGTTTGTGACATGGTGGAAAAGCCGGTGCGAATCGCCCAACTTGTTGCGCTGTGGATGCGTGAAGGCTGGACCGACCGTTGCATCTTCAATCTCAAGCTGCCGATGAAAAAGCGGTTTGAAGAGGTGGTGCGCTGTCGCGACATTATCCGCGAAGCGCTGGAAACGAATGGACGGCCATTCGAATTGCGTATCAAACAGCTCTTTCACGATCGCGAGGAAGTGAGCGGTTTCTGCCGATTCATTCCACGCTCCGAAAGGAATTGATTGATTTAGCGGGCAGATAAAAAATGGCGCTGTGAAAGCGCCATTCTTGTGAGCCACCGAAGGACTGTGCGGGCTAGTTTGCCGATTTGAACCCGATTTCCGTATCAAAGGTGCGGCCCTCGGCGCCGGCATTGAATTTCCAGCGGCCGAGGGCCTGCTGTACCGAGCGGTCGAAGACGCGCGCCGGCTGCGCTTGCAGTATGGCGACGTTGGTTACTTCGCCCGCAGCGTTAATGGTCAAACGCGCGCGCACGGTGCCGCTTTCAACGCCGGCGCGTTGTGCATCACGTGGAAACGCCGGCTGTTCGCGGCTTATCACGGTGATGGCGGCAGCAGTTTCCTGTTTCGGGACCGGCCGTGTTGTTGGCGCGGCACTGGCAATCACATTGCTCGCGGGGACAGCAATGGCGGGAGTGGGCGTTGGTGCGGGTTGGGCTGCGGCGGGTGGCGGCGTGACGGCCACTCTGGGTTCCGGCGCAGCCGCCCGCAGTTCCGCTGATTTTGCAGGTTCGGCTCGCGCCGGCGGTGGCTCAGGTTTTGCCGGCGCATCTTTGATTGACTTCAGGTCGGTCATATAGTCGACCGTCTTCCGCGGCACGAAGAAGTCGGGCTGAGTCTCCTGCTTTTGCTGCACGGACGACAACCTTTCTGCCGTTGTCGGAATCTTGTCGCCCTTTCCGCACCCGGTCATTACGCCGAAGGCGGCAATGCCAAGCACGATTGATGTTAAGCGGCGTACGATCTTCGCGGTCCCGGCGTGGTGAGACAAGTAATGCATATGTTTCCCTTTGTGGCAATTCTTGTGCGACTGGTGCCAGCCGGCGAGGTCGTCGGAATCGGACATCACCTTGCAATTATCCCATTTTGTTAAAAATGTCGTCTAGTTGCCGGATGTGACATTTTGTCAATCCTCAGCCAATCCATCAATCATTTGAGCAACCCGGTCAC
>JANNGY010000470.1:0-6725 GCA_031404095.1 Betaproteobacteria bacterium
CCGCATCCAACGCAGCCAGAGCCGAATCGTCGGTGCTGTGACAGACGAGCACATGGTCATGGATGCCCGAGGCGATCATTTCCACCGAATACCGTTTGGGGCCGGACTTCTTCTTCACTTTTGCGCTTCTCGCCGAACTGCGGCTCGGCCTCCATCGCCACTTTCAGCGTGATGCCGAGCTGATTCGGAATCAGCTTGGCGATCGAATCGACGTAGTTGTAACCCATGCCGAGCACCCGTCCCACGTCGCGAATCACCGCCTTGGCCGCCATGGTGCCGAAGGTGGCGATCTGCGAGACCGACTCCGCGCCGTATTTCTGTTTCACGTAGTCGATGACGCGGTCGCGGCCTTCCTGGCAGAAGTCGATATCGAAGTCGGGCATCGACACGCGGTCGGGATTGAGGAATCGTTCAAAGATCAGGTCGTACTGCAGCGGATCGAGATCGGTGATGCCGAGCGAATACGCGACCAGCGAACCGGCGCCCGAGCCACGACCGGGGCCGACCGGCACGCCATTGTCGCGGGCCCAACTGATGAAATCGGCGACGATCAGGAAGTATCCGGGGAACCCCATGTGGACAATGGTCTTGATTTCATATTCGAGGCGGCTTTGATAGCGCGGACGCTCCTGGTCGCGACGGGCGGCATCGGCATACAGGAAGGCCAGGCGTTTTTCCAGGCCGGCCTTGGCGGCATCAAAAAAATACGCCTCGATCGACTCGCCGCCGGGCGTCGGAAAATTCGGCAGCCGGGGCTTGCCGAGGGTAAAGGCGAAGTGACACCGTTTGCCGATTTCGACGGCATTTTCGAGGGCCTCGGGAATATCGGCAAACAGCGCGCGCATCTCATCCGCCGATTTGAAATACTGGTCGGCCGTAAAGACGCGCGCGCGGCGTTTGTCGCCCAGCACTTCACCGCGCGCGATACATACCCGCGCCTCGTGGGCCTTGAAGTCATCACGCGCCATGAACTGCACCGGATGGGTGGCCACCACCGGCAAGTCGAGTGCTTCCGCCAGGCGCAGCGAGGCGCCGACCAGCGCCTCATGGCGATCGCGCTGTTCGCCGTCCACCCGCTGGAGTTCAAGGTAGAACGCGCCGGGAAAGTCCGCCGTCCAGGCCTGCGCGAGTGCGGTCGCGCGCTTCAGGTCGTCCTGCAGGATGGCCTGGCCGATATCGCCTTGCAGCGCGCCCGACAATGCGATCAGGCCATCGGTCGAACCTGCCCCGTCCCGGCGCGCGAGCCAGCTTCGATTCAGTTCCGCCCGCCCACGCCAGGTATTCTCGCGGTAGGCGCGCGTGAGCAACTGGCACAGATTCAGGTATCCGGACTGGTCGCGGCACAGCAACAGCAGCCGTGAGGGCTGGTCGCGATTGCGTTCATTTTCAATCCAGACATCGCAGCCGATGATCGGCTGGATGCCGCGGCTGCCGGCCTCCTTGAAAAACTTGACGGCGCCAAACAGGTTGCCGAGGTCGGTGATGGCAATCGCCGGCATGCGCTCACGGTGGGCGCGGGTAACGGCATCATCAATGCGAACAATCGAGTCGGTGATCGAGTATTCGGTGTGCAAACGCAGGTGAATGAACGGGCACGCAGAAGTGTTCAAGGAGGGGTTCTTCATTCTGAAATTGCACTGAAAACTTTCAGTGCAATTTTAGCACCCGCCGATAGGCGCGATGGCCGCCTTACGCGGCAGCCGAAGGTGCTGCCGGCGTGGAAACCGGCATGGCAACCGGCATGGCAACTGAACGGCAATGCGCCACGATGTCCGCGGCGATCTGCGGCAGCAGGGGCAGCGGAAAATCGTGGCCCATGCCCTTGATTACAGACACTTTCGCCGATCCGCCCCCGTCGCGAATGGCGCGCGCCGTATCGAGGCCACAGGCGAGCGGCACCAGCGGGTCTTCGTCGCCGTGGATCACCAGCGTCGGTGCCTTGATCTGGCGGACGATGGCGGTGCGATCGCCGCTGGCGGCGATCGCCAGCAACTGCCGCGCGGCGCCGGCGGGATAGTGCGAACGCAGGATGTGCCGCTCGCATACCTCGCGCATGTGCGCGGGGTCCGGCGGGTAGGTGCGGCTGCCGATGGCGCGGAACACCAGCATCATGCGATGAATCGCACCCTGGATATCGCCGCGCTTCGCGGGCGGTTGCAGCAGCGCCTTGCGGGCATCCCACGTCGGCCTGGGCAGGCTGCGGCGGCCGGTAGAGGACATGATGGAGGTAAGGCTGGCCACTTTCTCCGGGTAGTGCGCCGCGAGATTCTGGCCGATCATGCCGCCCATCGAGGCGCCGACCACGTGCGGTCGTTGCAGGCCCAGCGCATCGATCAGTGCGGCCGTGTCGGCGGCCATTTGCTCGATGCGGTACGGCGCCTTGACCGGGAGGCCCATCATGAATTTGAGCGTCTGCAGCGGCACATTGGGTACCGGCAGGTGCTCGAGCCGGCTGGAAAGCCCGACATCGCGGTTGTCGAAACGCACGACGCGAAATCCATGTTG
This sequence comes from Betaproteobacteria bacterium, assembly GCA_031404095.1. Classification (GTDB taxonomy): domain Bacteria; phylum Pseudomonadota; class Gammaproteobacteria; order Burkholderiales; family Usitatibacteraceae; genus UKL13-2. The sequence continues at coordinate 2,506 of JANNGY010000470.1, forward strand.
AACCAGCAGTTCAATCAGCGGCTCGGGCCACAGGATCATCTGCACGCCCAGGCCCATGATCATGAGGATGACCGGGTCACCCTCGTTGCCGCGCGATTCGTAATGAAAGGTCAGGCCGTTCGCCTGGATATCCGGCACGGGTGCGGTTCAGAATACCTGGTCGGCGTTGCGGGTGTGATCTCGAAAGAACCACTGCCGCCAGCCGCTACGATCGAATTTAGACCACTCTCCCTCAGCCTGCGCCAGGCGGTCGGCGACAGCGTACATCGCGATCGGATTCATGCCGAGGCCAATATGGCTGGCGAGGACTTCGATATTCTCGGCCTGCTTCGATTCCCGCTGGTATGAAAGCGGCCATGACACTACGCCATCGGTGCGGCTGAAGATGGAGGTGGTCGGTACCGGCGGCGCTTCCTTCAAATGCGCGAGCATGTCGGGATCGTCGAGCTTGTGGCCGCTGGCGAATTCATAGAGGCGCCAGGCGTTGGTGGCTTTGGGGTCGCCGGAAAACGGCGTGCCCAGCGTAATGACGCTGCGCACATGGCCGGACAGCGACTTGGCAAATTCACGCGCGTAAATGCCACCCAGGCTCCAGCCGATGAGGCTCACCTTGCGTCCGGTGTCCTTGTGTATCTGCGTCAGGCGGTCGAGGCTTTTCTGCAAAACCCCTTCGCGTGGACCGAAATTGAGGCCGAGATCCCATCCATAGGTGTCGTAGCCCTGAGCGGACAGGTAATTTCGCAGCGGAACGGTCGATATATCACCCGCCCCCAGGCCCGGAAACACGATCACCGCATGGCCATCGCCGCGCGGCGCGTTCTTCAGGAACGGCCAGGCTGCCATCATTGCGCCAAACTCAAGCGGGGCGCGCCCTTCCAGCGCCAGCAGCAACGCGCTGGGTGCGCGCAGCGCATAGATTTGCTCAAGCGTATTTTCCATTGCGTCTCCGAGGGTGTTGCGAATGGGGTTGTCGATTGTTTCCGCGCTCGCCAGGCGCTTGCCGGCTTTGGTTTTTCCCGAGGAATTATGCACGTTTTTTCTTCGCGGTCGCCTTGGCGCGGATCAACGTTCCGGACGTCTTCTTCGTCGTGGCCGCGGCTTTCGACGTGGTTTTTTTTCTGATCCCGGCACTCCTGGGCCGCGGTTTCCCGGCGGTTGCGGCAGCGGCGATTTTTTTCTTGCTGGCGGTCTTTACACGGTCGGGCTTTACCACGGCCTTGTTCACGGCCTTGTTCACGCCCTTGTTCACCACCTTGTGCGTGGCCTTGCCGGCCACTTTGGGGACCAACTTGCGCGTCGCCGGACTTGCGCGGCCGGACTTCCGCGCGGGTGCTTGCGGCTCATTGGCCAACGCGACGAGTTCCTCGTGTGCCGCCTGCAAATGCCGCGCAAACTCGCGCAAGTCCGGGACCGCCTCCTTGCAGGCAATCAAGCCGTAGTACAGCGTGCCGGCATAGCTCTGGATGGTGATATTCAGTGCAAGCCCATGGGTGACGATGGAGACCGGGTAGTAGGTCTTCAACTCCGCCCCCGCCAGATACAACACGATTTGCGGGCCGGGAACGTTGGAGACGACCACGTTGGCCACCACCGGGATGCGGTTGCTGGCGACGGCCGTGCGATACAGCGGCGTGATCACGCTCATCAGCCAGGGAATACCGAGCGAGGGCAAATCCGTGGGAATGAGATTCTTCATCCCGCCGGTCAGCGACTTGGCCTTGGTGCTGGCCTTGATGATCGCCGCCAGGCGCTTGCGCGGATCGGCGATATTGGTGGCCATGCTGATAAGCATCATCGTCACTTGATTGCTCTGCGAATTGTCGCCCGGCACGCGCAGGCTGGCGGGCACGCCGCCGATCATCGATTTCGCCAGCGCGGCCTTGTCGCCCGCAAAGTAACGGCGCAGCGCGCCGGCGCAGACCGCCAGCACGATGTCGTTGAGTTTGGTGTCAAAGCGGGTGGCGATCGCCTTGGTCTCGGCCAGTGGCAATTCCACCCCGGCGAATGCGCGGTCACCGCTGATCGCCACGTTCAGCGAGGTGCGCGGCCCGAGCGAAATGCCGCCGGGAATTTTCTTCAGCAACGCCTTGGCGATGTTCTGCAGCGATTCGCCGGGTTTGAAATCGCTCAGGTGGCCAAAACCCGTGCCCTGCTCGGAGGGGGCACCGGCTTCCTTGGCCTGCGATGACGACAACAATCCCGCGCCGGCCGCGCCGGCCATTTTCAGGGCATCAGGCACCGCCTTCACGATCCGCGTGTATTGCGCGACGGTATTGCGGAATGCCGCGCCCAGCATTTTGGCGGTGGTCGGCGGCAAACGCGGCTTGGGTTTTTCGCCCGGCGGCTCAACCGCGCGCGGCCTGGCGCTGGTATCGAGGATGGCATGCGCCAGCGCCACCCCTCCCTGCCCGTCCAGTGCCGCGTGATGAATCTTCGAATAGAAGGCGACGTTGCCATCCTGCAGGCCTTCAATCACGGTGAACTGCCACAACGGCCGGTCGCGATTCATCATGCCTTCATGCAGTTTGGCGACCGCGGCGTCGAGTTGTTGCTGCGTGCCCGGCTTGGGCAACACCACGCGGGTGATGTGATCGTCCAGATTGACCGCCGTGCCACCCAGCCAGATGGGGCTGGCCAGATCGAGCGGCATGAAGGCGAGGCGGCGTGAAAACAGCGGCGCCAGATGCAGGCGGCTCTCGATATGCTTGCGGATATGCGGATAGAAACTGCCGCGGTGGCCCTTCGGCTTCTGCAACACGCTGACGCTGCCGACATGCGCCGGCACTTCCGGGGTTTCCAGCTGCAGAAACAGCGCGTCCAGCGCGCTCAGATGGTGCATGCCATTTCTCCTTGCCGCGGGTGGTTTCTCGTCGTGCCAGCCCGATGTCCCTTCCGGTCTCGACCGCAACCTATTCTGGCATGATTTGCCAGGCTAGCCCGATTGGCGTTTTTCGCGGAAAAAGGCCTTGAGCATCTCGCTGCATTCGTCGGCGAGCACCCCGCGAATGAAGGTCGCATGGTGATTCAACTTCTCCTCAGCCGGCAAATTGATCACGCTGCCGCAGGCGCCGGTCTTCGGATCGGCCGCGCCGAAAACGACACGCCTCAGGCGCGCATGCAGCATCGCGCCCACGCACATCGTGCACGGCTCCAGCGTGACGAACAATTCGCAATCGACAAGCCGGTAGTTCTTCAGATACGCCGCCGCCGCGCGCAAGGCGACGATCTCGGCGTGCGTGGTCGGGTCCGATGAGGTGATCGGCTGGTTGAAGCCGCGGCCGATGATCTCGCCGTCCTTGACCACGACAGCGCCGACAGGTACTTCGCCCAGATCCCAGGCGATCCGCGCGAGCGCCAAGGCTTCGCGCATGAAGGATTCGTCGGACTTGAGCTCCTCTCTCCCGTTTACGGGAGAGAGGCCGGGAGAGAGGGGAGCGTTAGTAACCATCAGCGCATTGTAAATTGAGTCGAATACACTGTCGGGGCGAAGCAGAACGTCGTCATTCCAGAACCGGATGACACGGAAACCCTGCAATTCCAGGAAGGTCGTTCGCAGCGCGTCCTCGTGTGCGCGTTCGGTGTGCTGCCCGCCATCAATTTCGATGATCAGTTTTGAACTGGCCGCGATGAAATCGACAACGTATTGCCCGACGGGCGCCTGCCGTTTGAATTTGTACCCGGCAAAACGGCCGGCGCGAAGTTGACGCCAAAGCTTGTTTTCTGCGTCAGTCATTGTTTGGCGAAGCACTTTGGCGAAACTTGTTTTGGCGCCTTCTCGCATTGCCTGCTCTCCCCTCTCCCGGCCTTCGGCCACCCTCTCCCGTAAACGGGAGAGGGAAAAAAACTTCCAACTCTGCAGTTTCGCCTAACCCTTGCGGGGCGCGTTACCCGCTGCGGCGGGCAACCGTTCCGAAATCTCCCTCAAGTACGGGGCGAAACCCCTGCTCACCCCTCTCTCCCGCTTACGGGAGAGAGTCCGGGAGAGAGGGGAAATCCCAAGCCCGCCAGCGCCAAGCCGTAACTCAAGCACTGGCGCGCCTCTCCAAGCACAAATGCCCTGAACGCCGCGCCAGTCCTAGACTTTGTCTTTTGAAACCCGCTTGCGGCTCTCGCGAACCTCGTCTTCATCCGCATGTAACTTGTGCAAGAAGCGATGCACCACCGGCGCGAACACCACACCGGCACTCATCACCAGCATCAGGCCCGAGTAAATCGCATAA